>QYQJ01000178.1 GCA_007280875.1 Bacteroidota bacterium | reverse complement strand
TGTACCCAGTGCCACAATTTCGATGATGCCCTTGTTGCCAAGATTTTCCAGTACGAGTCATCGCAGCATGCTACCGGAAGTACCACGTTCGAGAACCGCACCACCTGTGCTCCCTGTCACACCAGCCAGGGATTCCGGGAATGTATTGAGACCGGAGCATGGGCCACGGCTGAAGCGGTTGAGAATGCTTCACGCATCGATTGCCGTACCTGCCACGAAATCCATAAAACGTACACGGATGCTGACTATGTCCTGCGCTGGTTAACTCCATTTGTGAACATACTTGGAGAGACAACGGACATGACAACAGAGAGCGGCAATGTTACAGGAAACCTCTGTGCCCGTTGCCATCAGATAAGGGCAGCCTCTCCGCCCATTACCGATCCGACCAGTACTACCGACTCCCTGGCACCGACCAGTTCACGCTACGGACCGCACCACGGACCGCAAAGCGCAATGCTAGCCGGCACAGGCGGCTATGTGACCGGTAGCAAGTATGCCAACTCCTACCATACCGGACGTACCACTTGTGTTGATTGCCATGGCGCTACAGCTGTTGGTAACTATACGGGTGGTCACTCATTGAGAATGGCCAGCGACGCAGAGGGTGACAACTACAACGGATGCAACATTGAAGCTTGCCATAATGGCGCAATCGTTTCGTTTGATTATGACGGCAAACAGACCATTATCGAAGAGAAGCTGGTTATCCTCCTTGAGAAATTACAGGCTGCCGGTGTAGCGAATGCCAGTGGGTTGCTTGTCACAGGAAAATCCTATTGCCAGAAAATGCTGGCTGTTTTCTACAATTACCAATTTATAGAAGCAGACCGCAGTTTGGGCGTCCATAATTACAAACGTGCCAATGGCATGCTGGATGATGGAATTGCATACCTTGAATCCCTGGGATACTAATTCCTGAGTTCAATCCTAAAAAGGCTTCAGGTATTTTCCCCTGAAGCCTTTTTTAATAAAAATAAATTAATTTTACCTTTTTCATTATTCAATTTTAATTAAATACATGTACTATGGACAAGAGGAAATTTTTACATCTGATCATGCTCATAGCTGGAATGCTGGTCCTATTTGCCTGCACCTATGAGAAAATCCAATTTGAAGCTCCTGTTCCTCCCGACCCCACGCACCCTCTCAGCTATTCAGCCGATATCCAAACCATCTGGGATAAGGGATGCAACATCGGTTGCCACCGTGCAGGTGCCACCCCACCCGACCTCTCCGCAGCCAATTCGTACAATGCCCTGATGACAGGGGGATTTGTGGATACGGTGAGCCCGGCCCAGAGCGTTATTTACACCAGTATGATTTCCGGAGGATCTATGGCCACCTATACAAACCCCAAAGATGCCGGAAAAGTTTTGGTGTGGATTCAGGAAGGCGCTAAGAATAATTAACGGAGTTTGTATCATTTAACACAGTAACACATGATCACAGCAATAGTTTTAAAAAGAAGTCTTCTGGTGCTTCTCCTGTTCGTTATCTCTTTTGGCATCGCATTTGCCCAGGAAGAGGCAGTGGAGAAAAAAGAGAAAAAACCTCTTGAACGTGACCCGTTTGAAAGCGGCATCTTCATGGATGATCAAACCGTCAAAACCTATCCCTCCAATACCCTGGAGTTTGTGCTGCAGCACCGGTTCGGAACGATCCAGAACGGATTCACCGACCTGTTCGGAATCTGGGGCGCAACGAACATCCGGATGGCATTGAATTACAGCATAACCGATAACCTCCTGATCGGATTCGGGACCACCAAAAACAACCGGTACCAGGATCTCTCGCTGAAGTATACCTTTTTCCACCAGCGGAAAGGCGGTTTCCCCCTGACGATCGGTTATTACGGAGACATCGCACTGAATGCCTCAAACAAATCCAATTTCGGCGAGGGCTATGCGTTTATTGACCGCCTCTCTTATTTCCACGAATTGATGTTTGCCCGCCGGTTCTGCCGCGCTTTTTCCATGCAACTTGGATTTGCTTTTATACACTACAATAAGGTGGATACCACGATCAAAAACGATGCCTTTTCGATCTCGGCCATCGCACGGATCAAGGTCAGTCCGCAAACGTCGATCATTGTAAGCGGTGAATTTCCTTTAATGCTTGGTTACGATACCCCGTTTATCCTGAAATACAGGGCTAACGAACCCCATTATCAGGCGATCTACTACGGACCAAAATCACCCCTGCCCAATGTTGGACTGGGGGTCGAGATCTCTACCAGTACACACGTGTTTCATATATTTGTCTCTGCAGCCCCTGGTATTTTACCCCAGGATATCGTTATTTACAACCAGCACGATTTCTTCAACGGGGCCATTATGTTCGGGTTCAATATGACCAGGCTGTGGAATTTTTAATGCAATCCATTTGTTAAACCAATAAATACCTAGAACCATGAAAAAAACAATGATCTATGCAGTCAGTTGCCTCTTCGCTTTCTTTTTTGTGACTGCACTCTACGCACAGGACGCCAAACCCTGGACCATCCCCGACAAGTACAAAACCATGAAGAGCACTGTTAAAGCAGGTGACGCCGATGCAACTGCATTGGGCAAAGAGTTGTGGGCCAAGTTCTGCAAATCCTGTCACGGAAGCAAAGGGATGGGCGATGGCCCGAAAGCAGCTATGCTGAAAACCTTCCCGGGAGATTTTTCGTCCGCAGCCTTCCAGAAAAAAAGTGACGGGGAGCTCTACTACATGTCCTTTGTGGGCCGGGATGAGATGCCCAATTTTGAAAAGAAGATTACCGCCGAATCCGATCGCTGGGCACTTATTGCCTACATGCGTACCATGAAGAAATGATACGGTCAAACCATGGTAAATAAAAAGGATGCTACAGTGGAATGTCCATTTAGCATCCTTTTTATTTTATCCCTTTATCATAGATAAATAATTTAGGTATGACGAGAGAAATTTACCTCAGGCCCTCCTGGCTGGTCATTGTGCTCCTCCTGCTGGTTGTCATCCTGTTTGCATTTGACTATTCAACCGAACCGTTGAAGTATGAAAATGCCAGAACCACAAGCCGGATCACACCGGAAGAGATCACGGTCGATCACTCCCAGTTCCCCAATGCAGAAGTGAACCAGAAATGTTTTCAATGCCATGGGCAATCCAAGTATACATACGAAAATACGGAACAGGGCCGGATGGTCAACGAGCGGATGTATACCGAACTGATCATCTCTCCCAACGATTTCTACCTCTCCAACCACCGTTCATTCAAATGCACCGATTGCCACTCGGAAGAGTATGAAACCTTTCCCCACCCGGGCATTCTCCGCATGGAATACAAATATTCCTGCCTGGACTGCCACGAGGGAGATGAAAACTATGCCCAGTTTCATTTTGAACAGATCGATGCCGAATTCATGGAGAGTGTCCATTCCCAAAAGCACAGCGAAGAATTTACCTGCTGGATGTGCCATAATCCCCACACCTATAAGATAAACGCCCGCACCAACGAAAACATCCGCGAAACGATCGTCTACGACAATACCATCTGCCTGGATTGCCACAGCGATTTCCGCAGGTTCCAGTTGCTGACCGACCGCGAGCGGCCGAACCTGATCAAGAGCCACGACTGGTTGCCTAACCAGGAGTTGCACATCGCTTCTGTCCGTTGCATCGAATGCCATACCGAACGTACAGCCGACAGCACCCTGGTGGGCCACAAAGTACTGCCGAAGGAACTGGCTGTGAAAAACTGCAAGGAGTGCCACTCCAGTAAACCCGAACTGCTCGCTTCCCTTTACAAGTATGAAGCCCAGGAGGTACGTAGCATGGACGGGATCTTTAGGGGAATCACCACCAGCGACTCGGTGGTCATCGGCGCCAGCCGTAACCAGACCCTGAACATCATCAGCCTGATCCTCTTTGCAGGTGCAGTGATCGGGATTGGATTTCATGCTACATTACGAATCCTTAAAAAATAACATGCCATGACTCAAGAAAGATTATACCTGTACCCTATCTGGATCCGGTTCTGGCATCTGGTGAATGCCCTCCTTTGCCTGCTCCTGATCATTACCGGGATCAGCATGCAATTCTCGGCTCCCGCTGTAGCCCTGGTCCGCTTCGATACGGCTGTGGCCATTCACAACATTGCCGGGATCATCCTGACCATCAACTACGTGATCTTCTTTATCGGGAACCTGTTTACTTATAACGGAAAGCAATACCAGATTGAATACAGGGACCTCACGAAACGGTTGATGGCCCAGGGCAAATACTATGCGTTCGGGATTTTCAAAGGAGAACAGCCTCCTTTCCCGATTACCAGGGATAATAAATTCAACCCGCTGCAGCGTTTTTCCTATGTCTTTATTATGTATCTGTTCGTTCCCGTTGTATTTATCAGCGGCTGGGCGCTGCTCTACCCGGAAACTATCCCAACTACAATACTGGGAACCAGTGGTTTGCATTTGACTGACCTGTTCCACATCCTCTCCGGGTTCATCATTTCCTTCTTCATGGTGATCCATATTTATTTCTGTACGATAGGCAAAAACCCCGGAGCCAATTTCAAAAGCATCCTCAATGGGTATCATGAACCTCATTAATTCGATAGCGTAATTAAATCAGTATCTGTGAAAAGAGAATCAGACAGTAATCCGAAGAAGAGTTCCCGCAGGGATTTCCTGAAGAAGAGCCTGGTCGCCGGTGCCGGTGTCGTCGCTGCCGGGGGATTGGTAGAGGCCTACCTGGATACACAGGCAGCGGAATCGGGCGAGAAGGTCAAGGTGCTTACGACCGACGGCGAAATCGTTGAAGTAGACAAGGCATGGCTCCGGTATCCTCGTGTCTCCAGAAAGGAATCCCGTAAAGGGATCCCCGGCCGGAAATTTGTGATGGTCATCGACCTGGCGCGATGCAAGAATGCCCGTGCCTGTGTGGAAAAATGCCAGCATGGTCACCATCTGCCCAAAGACCAGGAATTCATGAAGGTGTATCTTCTCCAGGACACCGAATATACCGCACCGTACTGGTTCCCAAAGCCCTGTTTCCATTGCGACAATCCGCTCTGCGTATCGGTTTGTCCGGTAGGAGCCACCTACAAACGAACCGACGGAATTGTGCTGATTGATACACAGCGGTGCATCGGATGCAAGTTCTGCATCACAGGTTGTCCTTATTCGACCCGGGTCTTTGCCTGGCGGCACTATGAGGAATATGACGAAGACACCCAGCCCTATTCACCGGAGGCAAGCAGCCCCGGGGTGGAGGGGACCGTTTCCAAATGCGATTTCTGTCCTGATCTGATCCGTGTTGGAAAATTACCGTACTGCGTTTCTGCCTGCCCGATGGGGGTGATCTTTTTCGGGGACCTTGACGAGGATGTGGTTACCAATGGAGCTGAAACTTTCCAGTTCAGCCAGTTGATCCGCGATCGTGCCGGATACCGGTACCTGGAAGTCCTGGGAACCCGGCCCAGCGTCTATTACCTGCCTCCGGTCGAACGGCAATTCCCGGTAAACCGGGGATTCGATGGCCTCGAAGAAAACGTAAGCAAACGGTATGAGAACACACCTTATGTGAAGAAACAACGGAGGAAATAACGATGGCAAACGGAAAAGACCAAGCTCTTCTAACGGAATTTGCGCCCCAGATTGAGCGCACCAGCCTGATCCAATTTATCTGGATCTTTTTTCTCGTTGGTGTCATTGCTGCCGGTTTTTACGCCCTGTATGTCCAGATCTCTGAAGGACATATCGTAACCGGGATGCGCGACAATGTGGTGTGGGGGATCTATATTGTGAATTTTATCTTTTTCATGGGTGTCAGCTACGCGGGCGCTCTGATTTCAGGCACTCTTCACCTCTTCCGGGCCGAATGGCGTAAACCGATCATCCGGATGGCAGAGTTCATCACCATTATCGCACTGCTGATCGGGCCCTGTTATATCCTGCTCTGTATCGGGCGTCTCGACCGGCTCCCCTACCTTGTTCTGTTCGGCCGGATCCAGTCACCCATCACCTGGGACGTGATCGCCATCTCAACAGATATCTTCGGCTGTTTGATCTTTCTCTACCTGGCCATTCTGCGGGACATCGCGGCTATCCGGGATTTCCAGGGAATCCGTCTTCCGAACTGGAAACGCAAACTCTATCGGATCCTGGCACTCGGCTATGTGGGAACTCCGGAACAGCAAAAACGCCTGCACCGGGCTACCGACGTCATGGCTGCAATGGTCATTGCAATCGCCGTCATCGTATACTCTGTACTGGCCTGGATCTTTAGCGTCACCCTCCAACCCGGCTGGCACAGTACCATTTTCGGTCCCTACTTTGTGATTGCCGCGGTTTTTTCCGGTTGCGGTGTCATGATCGTGGTGATGTGGTTGTTCCGGAAGATCTACCGCCTGGAGCAGTTCATTACCCGGAAACACTTTGTCAATGTAGGGATACTGATGCTGATTCTGGCTGCCCTGTTCGGATACTTCACCTTCAGCGACTACCTGACCAAATGGTATGGTTCGGAACGGAATGATGAGTTGCTGATCAACCTGCTTTTTGATGAATATTACTGGCTTTTTATCCTTTCGAATTATGTGGGCGTGCTGATGCCGATGATCGTGGTGGGATTCCCGAAGCTGCGAACCATCAACAACATCACCATCTCAGCAATTGTGGTCATCCTGGCTCTCTGGGTCAACCGGTACCTGATTGTTGTTCCTACACTGGAATCTCCCTACCTTCCGATTCAGGACTCCCGGCCGGCTTGGCTCTTCTACAACTCTACCTGGGTGGAATGGGTGCTGACCGCTGCCGGTGTAGCCTTTTTTGCTCTGGCTATGACGGTGGGTTCCAAATTTATTCCCATCATCAATGTGAGCGAAATGCAAGATGCTCCGCCTCCGGAAGATGAAGAGATCCTAGTATAAATGATGTCAAACCAGCATATATTCAGCCTCATGAAAAAATTCACATTTGCGTACATGCTCTGGTCCGTTATCCTTCTGGTATTCTTCTCCCCTATTCTGTCGGCCCAGGAAGAGGCTAGCCCCGAAGAGGCAGAACCGGTTGATACATACCTCTCCCTGCTAGCCACCTATACTTCCAACGATACCGTCGTACTCCTGGCCAGCCTGTACATCCGGCACGGCCGGGAACGCATCGACCTGCAAAATGCGCAGATCATTTTTACGGCATCAGGTGAAAAAGATCAGGTTGAAGTGGGGCGTGCATTTACCGATTCAACGGGTAGTGCACATATAAAG
>QYQJ01000001.1 GCA_007280875.1 Bacteroidota bacterium | reverse complement strand
CTGCTGGCGTTTGATACCCCCGACCAGGCGGAACTGGAAAAGACTGTGGAAACGATGGGCGACCTCCAGAAGAAAAAACTCCGCCTGCAAATCCGGCATGACCGGGAGATCCGGAACCTCCTGACCCCGGAACAGAAAATCCATTTCGATGCGCGTCCGAAACCCTTCCTGAAATAGAAAATCAGTTTGGCATTGATGATGCGATGTCAAATATGCTGCAGATCGGATTGTCAGCAGGAATTCTAGTTAGGCTTTAGGGATATCAGGAAGGTAACGTGAAGTAGAATGTAGATCCCTCACCAATTTTACTTTCTGCCCAGATCCGGCCATCGTGCTTTTCCAGGATCCTTCTTACGGTAGCCAGTCCAACACCTGTTCCGGAAAACTCCTCACTGGAATGGAACCTTTCAAAGGGATTGAACATCTTGTCAGCCTTATTCATGTAAAATCCAGCGCCATTGTCTTTGACAAAGTAAACTTTTTCACCATCCAGTTCTGTCATACCAAATCCGATCTCGGCTTCTTCCTTTTTTCCGGAGTATTTCCAGGCATTACCGAGTAAATTGTCCAGCACCACTCCAAGGAGGTTCTTGTCGGCATATCCGGTGATTCCCTGCTCGATCTTTATATGCACAACGCGCGAAGGATCCCGTTGAAAGTTGAGTTGTATCACCTGGTGGGCGATCTCACTGAGATTGATCAGTTCTTTTTCGACTTTGGCTCTGCCTGAACGGGAAAACTTCAGCAGGCCGTCGATCAATTGCGACATGTTTTTGGAAGCCGTTAGGATCGTGTTCAGGTACCCGATAGCCTCCGGTTCAATCTGGTCAATATAATCCTCCAGCATGAGCTGGGTGTATCCGAAAATAGTGTGAAGTGACGAACGAAGGTCGTGCGAGACCGTATAGGAAAACGCCTCCAGTTCCCGGTTGGCTGAGACCAGGTTTTCATTCATGGTCTGCAACTGTTCCTGGGCCAGGATCAGTTCGTCGTTGCGCTGAACTGCCGCTTCATAAACCGAAAGAAGGAGGTCTAGAATCTGTTTCTTATCTGAATTGATGGCATATTTATTTCCACGGAAGACGATTTCCAGGACCATTTCGCCACCTCCCGCCCGCCTGATCTCCCGGTTTGCCAGGAGGTAGTTGATCCGGGACAGGAGATACTTTTCCTCATATGGTTTAGTAATGAAATTATCGGCCCCGGCCTGTAATCCTCTGATGATATCGAGGGGATCCCGCAGGGAGGTCAGCAGGATGATGGGTACCTCCCGCAGATCCGGGTTTCCCTTCAGCTTTTTGCAGAACTCATACCCATCCATTCCGGGCATGACAATATCGCTGATAATCAGGACAGGAGGATCTTTGATGGCTGTTTCATATGCTTCCACAGCCGTATAGAATATTTTGGAATTCAGGTTATAGTCATCCAGAAAGTGTTTCATTTTTTTTGCCTGGACAACGGAATCCTTTACAGCCATGATATAGCTGTCGCCCAAGGTGATGTTGTAACCGGTATTCATACTTTCTCCACCAGGTCGGCCATCCGGCAGGAATAACCGTATTCATTGTCGTACCAGGAAATGATCTTGATAAAATTTCCACCGATCACCTTAGTCATCAGTGAATCGTAGATGGAGGAGTGTGGATTGCCGATGATGTCGACACTCACCAGGGGATCTGTCAGGTACTCGAGGATACCCTTCATAGGACCTGCTGCAGCGGTTTTCATTGCTGCGTTTACGTCGTCTTTAGAAACACTTTTCAAGAGTTCGCAGGTCAGGTCTACCATGGAGGCGTCCGGAGTGGGTACACGGATGGCAAATCCATCGAGTTTCCCATCCAGTTCCGGGATTACCAGTCCGATCGCCTTGGCTGCACCGGTCTTGGTAGGGATCATTGACATGGCTGCAGCCCGCGCCCGGCGAAGGTCCTTGTGTGGTGCGTCCAGAATGATCTGGTCGTTGGTGTAGGAGTGGATCGTGTTCATCAACCCGTTTTTTATGCCGAAACTGTCGTGCAGCACTTTGGCCACCGGGGCCAGGCAATTGGTAGTACAGGAGGCGTTGGAGATAAGTTGCATGTTGGGGGTAATTAGGTTATCGTTAACTCCCAGTACTACGGTGAGGTCTACATCCTCCGGGTTATCAGCCGGGACCGAAAGCAGCACCTTTTTCGCACCTGCTGTAAGGTGCTTGCTTAACTTCTCGCGGTTCCGGAAAATACCGGTCGATTCGATCACTACCTCCACACCAAGGGCTCTCCAGGGGAGATTGGCAGGATCACGTTCGGCCATCACCTTGAGTTTTTTACCGTTTACGACCAGAAAATCCCCTTCCACAGCCACAGTACCGGGAAATTTCCCATGAACTGAGTCATACTTCAACAGGTGCGCCAGTGTGCTGGTATCGGTAATGTCGTTCAGCGCAACCACTTCTACATTTGATCTGGACAGGAGGGCCCGGAAGGTGAGCCGGCCAATCCGGCCGAAGCCGTTTATTCCAACTTTAATCTTTCCCATTATACTGATTTTATTGCTTTTTATATGAAGATGCAAATGTTGTGGCAAAGTTACAGATTTATCTTTCCGATGGAAAAAAAACGACCTTTTTTTGAAAAATCGACCTGAAAAAGAGTAGCTTCGCAAAGTATTTATATGAAGACTATCTTTATCATTTCAGATGGGACCGGGAGAACAGCGGAACAGACACTCATGGCCGCACTGACCCAGTTCCCTAAAGCAACCGTCGATATAGTCGTCAAACCCGAAGTACGTTCCGAATCCCAGATGGAACAATTGATATCGGAGGTGAAAACAGCCGGCGGACTGGTGGTCCACACCCTCGTGTCCCAGGCATTGCGCGACAGCCTGGTACGGATTACACGGATCCATAACATCGATGCCATCGACCTGATGGGACCACTGCTGGGACGTCTTTCGCTCTATTTCGCCAATACCCCAACTCAGGAGCCCGGCCTTTTTTTCCAGCTGAACAGGGAGTATTTCAAACGGATCGATTCCGTCCAGTTTGCGTTCAACCACGACGATGGCCAGCGCTATTACGAATATGATAAAGCGGAGATCGTGCTGGTAGGCGTTTCCCGTACATTCAAGACTCCGCTTTCCATTTATATGGCCTTTAAAGGGTGGTTTGTGGCCAACTATCCGGTGATCCTGGGGGTGGAACCTCCGGAGATCCTCTCCAAATTACCCATTGGCCGTGTATTCGGACTGACCACGGAGGCCGCAGACCTCTCTTCCCTCCGGTCGGTGCGCCAGCAATACCTTGGTGGAAGCGGAGGCGATTACGCTTCTATCGACTATGTGAAAAAAGAGCTGAACTATGCCAACAGCATCTTTGCCGAACACGACTGGCCAGTGGTGGCCGTGACTTCTAAGCCCATCGAGGAGATCGCCTCCGAGATCCTGGCAATCAAGCGCCGGATCACAGCTTCAGGTTGACTATAGTACCCGTTCAGGGTGAATAAAACCCTTTGGCTATAGGCCGACTTTCCGAAAAAGGATTAACTTTGCACGAACCGCCAAATCTGCTTTTTATCCATGCCGAAAACCAAGTTTATCTTTGTCACCGGAGGTGTTACATCCTCATTGGGGAAAGGGATCATTTCAGCATCCATAGCTAAGCTGTTGGTTGCACGGGGTTTTACCGTAGCAATACAAAAGCTGGACCCTTATATCAATATCGATCCCGGCACACTGAACCCCTACGAGCATGGTGAGTGTTATGTGACCGATGACGGAGCGGAGACCGACCTGGATCTGGGACACTATGAACGGTTTACCAGTGTACCCACTTCGCAGGCGAACAACATCACCACCGGTGTGGTGTATCAGTCAGTGATCAACAAAGAGCGAAAAGGAGAATTCCTCGGCGAAACCGTACAGGTGATCCCCCATATCACCGATGAAATCAAGTACCGTATTAAATTGCTGGCTAACCGGGGGAACTTTGACTTCCTGATCACTGAGATCGGAGGGACAGTAGGCGACATTGAATCGTTGCCATTCATTGAAGCGGTTCGTCAGCTTCGCTGGGAGATGGGCAGGAACAGCGTAGTGGTGCACCTGACACTGGTCCCTTTCCTGGCTGCCGCCGGAGAGCTGAAGACCAAGCCCACTCAGCACTCCGTGAAGATGCTGCAGGAGCAGGGGGTCCAACCCGATATCATCGTGTGCCGTACCGAGAGGAACCTCAATGAGGGATTGCGGAATAAGATCGCACTCTTTTGCAATGTGAATCCATCATCGGTCATCGAATGCATAGATGCGGAATCGATTTATGAAGTTCCCATCCTGATGAAGCAGGAGAACCTCGACCTGGAGATCCTGAAAAAGGCTGAAGTTCCGGTTGAAGGAGAACCGGATCTGGAAGCGTGGAAGAAATTCCTGTACACAATCAAAAATCCAGGAAGCGTGGTACATGTCGGACTTATAGGGAAATATGTCGAACTGAAAGATGCGTATAAAAGTATCAATGAGTCGTTTATCCATGCGGGCGCGGCAAATGAATGCAGGGTAGAGGTGCGGGCGATCCATTCCGAATACCTGGACGAGTCCAATCTGGAGGAGAAGCTCAAAGGGCTAGACGGAATCCTGGTTGCTCCGGGTTTCGGGGAACGTGGCATCGAAGGAAAGATCCTGGCTATCCGGTATGCCCGGGAGAAGAAAATTCCCTTCCTTGGGATCTGCCTGGGGATGCAGTGTGCCGTTATCGAGTTTGGTCGGAATGTGCTCGGGTTAAAGGGGGCACACTCTACGGAGTTCAACCGGGCCACTCCCTTCCCGGTCATTGACATGATGGAGATGCAGAAGAAGATCTCCGGTCTTGGTGGTACGATGCGGTTAGGGGCCTATCCCTGCCAGTTGCAGAAAGGCTCTCGGGTCTACGACGTGTTCGGAACCGATCATATTGCTGAACGGCACCGGCACCGGTATGAATTTAATAATGAGTATGTAGACGCGTATACCAAAGCAGGCATGCTTTCGGTAGGACTTAATAAAAAAGATAACCTCGTTGAAATCATTGAGTTAAAAAATCATCCGTGGTTTATTGGCGTGCAGTTCCATCCGGAATTCAGAAGCACGGTTGCCCATCCGCACCCCCTCTTTGTCAGCTTCATCAAAGCGGCCATCCGTCATGCCTCAGAGACAAACTAAATTAGGAACATGAACAGAAACACGATCATCGGGCTTGTCCTGATTTTTGGAATTTTTATTGCCTACTCTTATTTTATGATGCCCTCCAAGGAGGAGGTCGCAAAACAACAGCAGCGGTCCGACTCACTGGCACTGGTGATGAAAGAACGCCGTGATTCCGCTATTCGCACCAATGCCCGCCGGCAGGCGCTGGAGAACCTTCAGCGGGTCGAAGAGCAGGCTGAGAAAGGGGAGGTGATAGACAGCACGGAAGTGCTACGCATGGAGATGAAAGACCAGCTGGGCCGGTTTTCCAATGCCGCTTTCGGAGAGGAAAAATTCTATACCGTTGAAACAGATCTCCTGAAACTCCGGATAAATGCCAAAGGGGGAAGGATTGAGCAGGTGGAATTGAAAAAATACAAGACCTGGGAAAAGAATCCTACCATCCTGTTAAATACTGACTCCCTTCACTTTGGCTTCTCCTTTTTCTCCGGGAACCGGCTGATCAATACCGAGCGCCTTTATTTCCAACCAGCCCCGACAGGGAACACCGGTCAGCGTAAAGATTCCATCTGCGTGACCGGACAGGATTCCATCCACTTTGCTATGCGGCTCTATCCGGACGGAGGGGAAACGGATCTCGATCGGAGCAGATACATCGAATGCCTTTTTACCTTTTACGGCGATAAATATATGATCGGCTACCAGCTTAATTTTCAGGGAATGGAGGAGGTGATAGACCCTTCCACAAATTACCTGGTGCTGAACTGGAAAGAGAACCTGACCCGCCAGGAGAAGAGCCTGAAGATGGAACGGATGAACACCACCGTCTATTATAAATACCTTGAAGACAAGGTGGATTACCTGAGCGAGACCAAGGATGAAGAAAAATTCCTCAAGAACGAAAAGATCCGGTGGGTATCCTTTAAGCAGCAGTTCTTTCTGACGACGTTAATTGCTGACACCTATTTTGCCGAACCCCGGATCCAGATCCAGACACTACCTTTCGAAGGCAATTACCTGAAGACAATGGTTGCCGAAATCGGCATCCCCTTTTCTTCCCGCGAAACAACCTCCATCCCCATGCGCCTCTACATCGGGCCCAACAAGTATTACACACTTCGGAAATACAGACTGGACATGGAAAAGCAGATCCCACTCGGGTGGTCGTTTTTCCTGATGGCATGGATAAACCAGTATGCGGTTATTCCGGTCTTCACCTTTTTCGGGAGCCTGGGATGGAATTATGGGATCATCATCCTGATCCTCACCATCATGCTCAAGATCGTCCTCTTCCCGATTGCTTACAAAACCTATAAGTCCTCCGCCAAGATGCGGGTGTTGAAACCTGACATCGATGAAATCAGCAAAAAATTTCCGAAGAAAGAGGATGCCATGAAAAAACAGCAGGCGACCATGGACCTTTACAAGCGAGCAGGTGTAAATCCCCTTGCGGGATGTGTGCCTATGCTGCTCCAGTTCCCGATCCTGATTGCCATGTTCCGGTTTTTCCCTTCGTCGATCGAGTTACGGCAACAACCATTCCTCTGGGCGACAGATCTCTCCTCGTACGATTCCATCTGGACCTTTCCGGGCGGATTCTCCATCCCTTTTTATGGTAACCATATCAGCCTCTTTGCCCTGCTGATGACCCTTTCCAGTATCCTCTATACGAAAGTCAATGAGCAGATGATGACCGGCACACAGCAGCAGATGCCCGGAATGAAGGTCATGATGTACCTGATGCCGGTTATGTTCCTCTTCTGGTTTAACGACTACTCCTCGGGACTCAGTTACTACTACCTGCTTGCTAATCTCCTCACGTTTGCCCAGATCTTATTGATCCGCCGTACGATCGATGAGAAAAAACTCCACGCGCAGATCGAAGCCAACAAGAAGAAAACCGCTAAAAAATCTGGATTTCAGAAACGCCTTGAAAATATGGCGAAGAAGCGGGGGTACCCGGTGAAAAGATAAGACTCAAGATTCAAGACTCAAGACTAAAGGCTAAAATATTTTTGCTAGTGGGCGTATAACCTTTTAGTGTTTTTTCGGATAAAGGGGAAAACAAATATCATGAAGAAAGAAAGCATTATCCAGAAAAAATCATTTGATTTTGCTGTGAAGATCTATCATCTAAGCAGACAATTGGTTGTAAACAGACAATTTAGTGTGGCAGATCAACTTTTACGATCGGGAACATCAATTGGAGCAAATGTGGAAGAAGGTCATGGTGGTCATTCATTAAAAGAATTCTCTCACCGGATATCAATAGCATACAAGGAAGCAAGAGAGACACGCTACTGGTTAAAACTTTTAAGAGCAACAGGTTCCCTTTCTTCAGAGCAGGCTGAAACACTAATCACGGAAGCAGAAGAATTATGTCGAATGTTAGGATCTGCACAAAAAACACTAAGGGCTAAAATTGAGTCTTGAGTCTTGAGTCTTGAGTTTTGAGTTTTGAGTCTTGAATCTGCACTATCGTTCCGCGATAAGTTTCAAAAAAAAGGCCATCCCCTGCTTTTTACGTGCATCAAACGGGTAAGAGATATTGTGTTCCAGGTAGTGGATGGCATCAAAACCGGCGGGTATTTTATCGGGGAAAAAGTGCGGGATCTCCTGCTTCCGGTTGATACCATATTCCAGTGCCAGGTTGAATTTCCGGATAAACCCTTCCGGAAGGGGTTTGTTGGCAAGCCATACGGCGAATACGAAGGGAAGCGAAGTATACCGGATCCATTCACCGGCCAGGTCATAGACATAAGGGAATTCACGGATCATGCGGAAGGTTTTATCCCCGATAGCTACTACGCTTTCCAGGCTGGATCCTTTTTCCGCTTCTCCGGGTCCCAGGTTCCGCCAGGAAGGGGCGATCTTCCAGAATTTTTTCGCCAGGACTTTGACCAGTTGGACGCTGGTGTTGGAATCGAAATCCAAAGCAATTTCGGAAATCTCCTCCAGCGGTTTCTGGCTCAGCAATACCACGGTCTTTACCTCCCGCTCAGCACCGATGCAATAATCGGATATCGGTATCGGATCCTTTAATCCGGGGATGGCCCCAACGGGGACAAGGGCCAGGTCGACCAGATTATTTTTGAGCTTTTCTGCACATATGGAAGGGATATCCAGTTGCAGGTCGATGTCGTCCAGTTCCCCACTTGTCTTGATCCCAAACACAAAAGGGAAGGTGTTGAGGTAGGAAACGGCCGATATTTTGATCAGCTCCATAGGCTAAACGACAAAGGTAACGAAAATCAGCCTTGTAATGTTTGATGAAGCTGAAGAACCTGGGGTATCACCATAGTCAGGCCGTCGTTCAGGATGATGAAATCGGAACGGGTACGTTTTACCTCATCGGAAAGCTGAAACCGCATGCGTTGCCGGATCTCGTTACGGGAAAGCATATCCCGTTTTTCGATCCGCCGGATGGCTTCATCTTCCGGGCAGGAGACATGGATCACCCGGTCGAATTCATTGGCGAAACCGCTTTCGAAGAGGATGGCGGCTTCATGGATCACATAAGGGAATTGTGTGTGACTCTTCAGCCAGTTTGCGAAATCCTCTCGCACCAACGGGTGGATCAGTCTGTTCAATGCGGTCAGCATTTCCGGATCAGCGAATGCCAGACCTGCCAGCACCCGACGATCAAGGTGGCCGCCGGGACCAAGAATTTCTTTTCCTGCCAGGGCTACGACCTGTCGGAGTACTTCCTTCCTCAGGTACATTGCTTTTGCCGCGTCATCGGCATGGAAGACAGGTACACCAAAACAATGAAAGATTGAGGCAACGGTGCTTTTGCCACTTCCCATATTTCCGGTAAGTCCGACCTTCAACATCTATTTCTTTTGCCGTTCAAATTGAAAATAAAGGGTGTCGGGGGTGGTGGATAGGAGGGAGTTCTGGAACCGCGACTGACTTGAGATCTCATACCCGATGGGATCAGTCAGCAGGAAACCGTTGTACTCCGATCCTTTTTGTTTCACTTTGATAGCGGAGAGATCCAGGTCGTATGTACGGGTCTTCCTGCGTAAAAATTTATCTGTAAAAAAATCAGTTCCCTGCACCCGCAGGTTTACTATCAGAATACTGTCCGATGCACTGACGAGCATGAAGGCAGGAGGAATATGGGTGAAATTGATGCGGTAATCAATGGTATAGTAATATTCACGTGAAAGTTTTACCAGGACCCATAAAAAGAGGGAGACCAGGAGGCACATCAAAAAAATATACAGCTGGTTTCTGAATTTCTGGCCGCGATGTCTCCGCAACTGGCCAATCAGCTCTATGAATTCGGGTTTCACAGTACCGGAAATTACCCGCCGGTCTTATTTGCTTTCAATGGTATCGGCAGTACTGGAGGCTACGGCAGATTTCTCTATACGGAAACGAATACCATTTTCCACTTCCAGGGTCACAGTGGTTTCTTGCAGTTCCACTATTCTACCGTGAATACCACCAATAGTCACCACTTTTTGTCCTTTCTGCAGAGACTGCCTGAACTTCTTCTGATCCTTCGATTTTTTCATCTGCGGTCGGATGAAAAAGAAGTAAAACACCACTATGATCAGGATCAGCGGAAGAAATGACATCCAGCTGCTTCCTTCACCTCCCTGCTTTTGGGGAGACATTAAGAGAATCGTTAATAGATTGGTCATACTTATAAAAATTACAAATTAAAGATTTACGAATTACGAATTATATTGATTATTAACACCTTTCTTCTTACCTCTTCCTTCTTCCCTCGTCCCTCGTCCTTCGTCCCT
>QYQJ01000217.1 GCA_007280875.1 Bacteroidota bacterium | reverse complement strand
GTTTCCTTGTTACTGGCCATTTACTTGCTCTTAGAGTTATCGTCAATATTTTCAATGATGGTCAGGGATCCCATCTCGGCGTAATGCTCCACCAGGATCTCCCTGAGTCTCATTGTCTCCGCGTGAAACGTTTTGGAGTACCATTTCTTTGCTCTGCGGCGGTTACCAAGCATCCTTCCTTCCAGCCTACGGGAGGTCTTGCTTTCTTTGACCCCGGAGATTTTGGTTCCTTTCCCAACTCCCATGTCCACGAATTTGCCGTAGTACTTAAAGGCAAAATCGATCTTGATCAAATCTCCGTTTGCCGATCCGATCACATCCCGGACAAACGAATCGTACAGAGAGTTTGTCTCACCGATTTTCAGGGTCCTGATCTTCTTTCTCCATCGACGGATGGTGATCTTCGCCCAGGCATCGGCGATCTCCGATTGGGTGAACTTTGTACCGGGTTCCAGTTTCATACTGCAAAGGAAATCCCGGTTGTGGGGAGAAAAAAGGACAGAAAAGGGATCAGAAGCCCGACATACCTGATTTTGGCTGGGTAAGCCAGAAGGTCGGGTCGAAGGAAAGGTCCATGATCTGATTGCATAGATCGAAGGTGAAAAGGAATCCGTAGTCGTTGTCAAAGATCCCGTCCATCATCTCGTACTTGATGGAATCAATATCAATACCAACTAACGGAGAGGAGTCCAAAGAGCAATCATGGATAATTTTAGCCAGGATAGCTTGTCCGATGTCGAAGGTATTACCCAGGATACAGATCTCGCCGGCAAAATCACTTATCTCATTCAGGTGATCGATGATCAGAAATCCGGATTTTACGGTATTGAGGATATTATCCCGGTTTGTGTTTTTTGAAACAAAGCCGGAAACAGAGTTTAGGACCAAGGCAGGGTATTTCAAATCGCCGCGAAGGTCTTCCAGTACCTCGTTAATATCCATGATGTAAAATCCCTTGATGGATTTATGAAGTGAGGCAATACTTTTAAAATACTGCACATAGGAGATCACGTTCAAACTTTTCATTTCCGTTCGATTTTATCCAGGTATTCGAAATATTCGATTGACTTCTGTTCCAGGCCAAGGAACACATTGTACAGGTTAGAATTCACAACCAGGTCGATACTCGTGTTATCTGTCTTTCCATCGGCCAGGGAGATGATCAGTGAGATCCACCCTCCTGCGGATGAAGCGGTATCTTCTTTCTTGCGGTACACATTGGGAAACTGCTTTGGCAGTGAATTCAGGCAACCTGAGAAAAAAAGAAACACGGAGTACTTTACTAGAAGGTCCACCTTTTGTATCTTCCGGATCCGTCGTTTGAATGAACGTTCTTTGAATCTGACCCGGGGATCAGGAGAATCGGTGAAATACTTCCGCATGAACCAGCCGAACTTTTTCGGCCGGTACAGAATGGCAACGAGTTCGTCAAGTGCAGAGCTGCTTTTTGTCTCCACATACTGTTCAAACCGGGTATGCGCCTGAGTGAACTCACCGAAGGTGCAATAGAGCAAACCATCGGTGGGTCCGTATAATCTGGAAAGGCCTGAACGGATTATGGGAATGAGGTTACGGGTCAGGGTGACTTCTGAAAGAAGGAAATCCAATGTTTTGCAAAGGCACAAGGCATCTTCTGAGTTGATTCGTTTGAAAACTTTCATTTTGATTGAAAGGAAGTCAAATAAGGTAATGACTTTGAAATCAACCACAGACAAGCCTTTACGAAGCATTCCGGAGATAAAAATCAACTGATTTTTGGTCAGCTCATCCCACGAGGAAGGTATATTTCTTGAAATGCTGTCAATCTTCACCCGATTCATAGCGGAATCTTTTTAACCCATATCCGGATGATTAATATAACTAGTGCTGCAGCGGCGATAAAACAAAAGAGATACCCGCAATAGATAAAGAACCATTGAGATCCTTTGATATAGTTTACCGGTTTTTCTACTGTGACGATCTTCTCTTCCTTAACCGTTATCTGCCGTTCCATCCATCGGGCAACGATGGAGGCGGTATCGACAAAAGCCTGAACAATCAGGATGTTGTCTTTCATCGCGATCTGCTGGTTTACACGAATTCCGTTCTTTAGGCGAAGGATCTCGGAGATCCGGGCCAGACCCGTACTGTCACACTCAATCAACGCCTGGATCAGGCAACTGTCTGCCGGTAGGATGAAAGTGGTATCCCTTGGGATATAGACTGTATCGTGCTGGATCTTCCAGAAAGTCGTTGAAGGAATATTCTGCAATTTCTTTGAAACGGAGCATCCGGCCACGATCAGGAAAACCGAAATGATGAGTAGATTTTTCATGACACAGAGAATTGAAAATCGTTGATTCGGTTGAGCCAGCCTGCGAGAAATCGTTTTTGGGAAGGATCCTTTGTCGCTATATCAAGGAAAAAGGATTTCCGGGACTCTTTGAGTACATGGAACAGATGCGATTGATCGGATGAATTAACGGCACGGAGTGTCTGTTCTCCGACAATGCCATCAGCTTTGACCGAAAGGATCCGCTGGGGGATGATGATACCGTGTTTCCCGGAGTTCCAGACCCAATCGACCAACAGGTCGGCCACAGACTGATTCATTATCTGATCTGCTTTCCACCGGTTCCAGTAATGAATCCTAAGAAGGTTGACCACATCACCCCGGGTGATCAATCGCAGGTCCTGGGAATCAATATCACCGTCATGGTCCTTGTCATACCCGCAACACTTCCAGGTTGCAAGGGTAATTCCAATGTTGGTTTGTCCTCCCTTGTCAGAGGGATCATCTGACCACCCACCTTCCCAGCGGAATATCTTGGGGATTAAATGTTCAATGTGAGCCATCGGGGTCAGTTTTAGAGGTTGAATGATCATCCTGGGATTCACGATCTGAAAGATCGCCCATAGTATCGGATCCACGTTTTCGGATAATGTGCAGGATCTTCATGAAGATCGGCTCTCCAGTGATGACAGTGATATTCTCAAAGATGCTTTTGAGTTCGATAAAGCAGATAAAGCCTCCGATAATTCCGGAGAGGTTTGACCAGGAGAGGTTAAAGGTCTTCTCCATCATAAAGGATAGGATCAGGGCGACGGTGTACCATAGGAACTTGGTCAAGGTCTTTCTGAATTTGCGGGATTCCAGCGTTTCCTTGCGTTTTCTGGCAGCCCACACTCCGGATATGAAATCAATGAGGATAAAGATCAGCATGACATGGACGATCTCTTTGACAGGAGCAAAATAAGAGATCAATAAAACGGCCAGCTTCGAGAGGCCATCAGCAAAGGAGAAGGAGGATTCTGAAAACATAGGCCAGAGGATTACAGGGTTTTATGCAACGAAGAATGAGTTAGAAGCCGAGTTCGGAAATTCTGATCTCGTTTTTGCATTGGATGCCCCTACATAGCGATCCGAGTTGAAATAGTCCGGATACAGTTCCACTGTGGCATGGAGATCGAGATACTCCTGCAGATCTTTGAGTTCTGCTTCACCGTCTTTCTGGTTGGCCTCTATCATAGCGGATATCCTTTCACGGTTGGATGTCTGCTTGGTCGAAAGGTTGGTGAACGTGCTGGCTGCATTTGCGAAAATCCCCCAGTCGAGAATGTCTATCGAGATATCCTGCAATGCCCTTGCGATTGTAAGATGAGCCAGGGCCGGCTGAATGAGATCCATGATGGTCCCGTCTGCCTCTGAAAGAGGCGTTGAAGCCTTGACTGCTGCTTTGAGGTTCAAGAAATACGCTGTTGAAACCGTGGGTTTGATGTATTTTTTCTCAATGGAAGAGAGAATTGGTTTGAGTGCCAGGAAAACCCTTCTGGAGGATCGGATATCAACAAACTGGTTGAAATCCGCAGCTGATTTGATAAAAAGGTCCGGATCCAGGGGCGAGAACCCGGGGAAAAGGTCTTTGTGCGCTTCCAAGTGTGCCAGGGCTACATCCAACAGTGTGTGCGCCCTTCTCATCCAGGTTTCCTTCAGGTTCTGAACCTTGTACTGAGGCGCGGCCTTGTGCGTATCATTCTCTATCACCTGGATACCCTGATTCGATATGCTGACAGAGAACTCATCGATGCCCAGGTATAGAGCGTAAAGAGCAAGCGGGATCCGGATCAATTGGATTGCTTCCAAAAAAGGAGCCTCAAGTTCCGCTTGGGCCTTTTCGTTAAAAAGGGAAAACAACGTAGATCCAATTGCCGGCTTGATGAATGTCATTTCAGCTTCATCAAGGTATGGCTGCCATGCGGTCAATGTATTGCTGACATTGATCGAACTGGCGGAGCGGACCTGGGAGATATCGGTTACGAGGCTCATTATTCCTGGTTTTGATCTATTCTCTTGGTTGTCTTGGTTGGGTGCTGATCCTGGGTTTGTGAAGTGTCTACTGTCACATAGTCAAACTGGATATCTTCCGACCAGCCGTTGAAATCCCGGATGAAATAGAGGGGTTCCAGGGAGATTTGACGGTAAACACCCATTTCGGCGTTCAGCATCCAGAAGGCCTCGCGCTTATCTGATCCGCTGCCAGCTCCCAGCTTTCCTCCGGGGATCCCGGCTCCTATCAGACAGGGATCAACACCAAGGGCAAACAGGATCTCAGAATTTGCTGCCTGTGAATCCGGTAAATAAGCATCATCCTTAAGCTTATTGTCGATCACGTTGATCTTCCAGCCGGAGATATACTCCTGCTTGAACTTGTTGTAAAACGTGAAAGTGAGAAAGGATTTACCGGAATTCTCAACATCTGAGAGGAAATTGTTCATCTCCTCCAGGACAGTCAGTTTTTTGGCTTCCCGCTCTTCCTTGGTGAAATCCGGTGAAGGATACCGATTATTGAAGTAATCATCGGGGATCTCAATATGGTATTTGATGGTCATCTGGTTCTTCATGATCGCCTTCTTGAGTTCAGGTACCATATTGGCGATGGCCATCCACCCACCGGTGCGAAGCCCGTTCCAGACCGAGAGATGGTAATAGGACTTGTTGAAAGAACGGTAAAAGACAGGATAAGCGAATTTGGGATCCTTGTATTTGCTGCCGTCATACTTATCCGGATGGAACATGGGAATCTTAACCAATGATCCATCATCTTCATTTGGATTGCCATCCGCCCACTGAGCGGAATAAAACAGAAAGGGGATTCTTGGAGATTTAGGGTCCATCTTCCCATTGCGGGAGTAGGCAGGATCCTTGACGTATACTTTGTTGATCTTGTCTTTGCCCTTATTGAGGATGAATTCCAGCCAGCCGTTGGCAAAGATCTCCAGACTTCCGATCAAATCAATCCATTGGAGATTCAGCCGGTTCAGTTTGAAAAACTCCATCACTTCGGGATCCGTGACACGTTCACGGGTAGGATTTTGAGTGTTTGCGGGATTCGGTATTTCCCGGTAAGGCAGGATCCCACGACCGAAATGAACCGTTTTGCGTTTCTCCAATGCACGGAGGGCTATTGAGTTCTTTTCCAGATCGGTCAATACATTCTGAGGAAAGAGGTTATCATCCCCCCAGGGTGACCAGGGATCTGACGAAGACTCTTTCGGAATTACGGGAATAGTCTTTGCTGCATCATCGGATCCTTTGGTCGTTGCGATCGCTTTTGCTCCTGGCAACAGCGCAAAATCATTGTGAATGATAACCTTGTTC
>QYQJ01000173.1 GCA_007280875.1 Bacteroidota bacterium | reverse complement strand
CTCTATGAGAGCCGAATCAATAAAATTGAAAATTGATTATTCTCGAATCAGATCAGCCAGCAAATCAATTTGTGTTCCGGAGAAATCCACCGGCAGTTGATCGAATGATATGGGTGAAAGATGAAGTGTGGATCTTGTTTTCAAAAGCGTATCGTACTCGGAGATGACATCTTTCATGCTCGCCTTGAACAATTTCATTGATTTTGAATAGTCAGGAGAATTTGGAATAGAATATTCTATGCCAGAATAGGAAGGGATCATTTTCGGATTACCATATTCATTCCGATCAGCAAACTTTTCGCATAGGGCTACTCTCCCATCTTCATATAGGTCATTGTAATCCCTTGCGGTTTTAGCTTTTTGTAGTTCCAAAAAGGACCGATCAAGGATTCGGAAGTTTTCAAGCATCCCCAGGATAAATCCACGGTTTGTTACTCCGGCGAAATTTCGAAGAAACTGGGAAGGAAAATTCAAAATAACGTTGTTAGGAAATGAGCAAGGGATTAGAGGATCAATCACCTTTGATTGAATCATCGGGAGTAGACGGAAAGCCTGGCCGAACGAAATATCTTCGGGGAGTAAGTCAATATCGATTGCGAACACATCTATCGAAACCTCTTGTTTCAACAGATCCTGGTATTCTCTCTGCTGAGTCTCATTATCCTGAATCGCTTTGGCATATTTTTTCTTCAGAGATTCGTACTTCTTAATGAATGACGCAGAATGTTCCGGAATAATCTGAAGGAACAATTCCCCTTTGTAGATGTCATACAGCGGATTGCCATCGGAAGTGACTGCAAAAGGTAATCCAAGTTCTTCCCTTGCCTGCAGGAACTCAGAGAATTCTGCTGAATACCTTGAGGCATCAAGCAAAGATTTTACAAATGGATCAATGCTTCTTAAGGATCTAGATATAGCATAACCGAATTTGGCTCCTTTGAAGTTTTTAACTGCTTCAAGAGCTTGGTTGAAATCAAGCAAGCGACTGTTTGAAATTGTGATTTTGTCCATCAGATTGGGGTTTTAACGTGTTTATGGTGTGAATTGTCGAATTACCAATACGTTGAAATAATAATATGTAGCTCCTGTTGTGGCTACACACAGAATATCAATTGATCCACCCTGAGGATACACTCCATCAATCCTTACGGGGGATCCTGTGTAACTTTTATGTTGAATTGAAACAGGATTAAAGCCTTCAATCGTCCATTGAGTTCGTCCAAAGTTGGATTCCCAGGGTCTTGCGGCAGCCTGTAAGCCTGACCAGAACTCAAAATTGTAGGATTTTGTATCATCAAGACCGGATATAGTATAGGTACGAGCTGCTTGATATTCCGTATTCATCTGGATTTCGCAAACATCAGGATAGAGATCAGCATCAGTAAATTCGCCTTCCTGGGATCCCTGACATATATCATCACGCAGGAGCAACCAATCAAGAGGGTTATCATTACTATCAACTAAGCCGATCCTTGACTGATCTCTATGGAAATGTTGCCAACCAGCCGGTGTTTCAGGTTCCTGCCAGCTTCCATCAGCTAACGATATCTGAACGAGTAAATCTGGAACAGGAACCAGATCAAACAAGCAACCATTTAAAGTACCAATTGAATCAATGCTTATACCTAAGGCACTTCCAATATTAGTATCAGCAACAAGGCTTAAAGTATTAATAAATGGTGCCGCCATTATTTGAGAACTATACTTGTAAATTCGGGTCTGAAAATGATAACGGTTGCACTTAAAGCGAAACCGACGTGCTGGACTACTTCATTGGTTGCTTTGGGAATTTCTTGTGACAATGTATTACCCGTAGAACCAAAGGTGGAAATGTATATTTTTCCTCCGAAATTCCAACTCCATGAATCATCTCTGACAACTCCAAGAATAAGAAAATCAGCATAGTTGTTTGATGTAACGGTAGAAGTTGCCATTACCAATGCACCTGTTGTAGATTCAGAACTGGCATCTGTCATTTCAACCTTACCGAAACCTGAGAGATAACCAACATCGCCAAAATTCATAGTCGTTGCACCACATTGCATATTTCTCTTGGCTCCTTTATAGGAATGGTCTGATCCTGGATTCGACCAATCGGCAGTCATGGCTCCAATATCACTCAGAACCTGAGAAGCAGATCTCACACCAAGAGCGCTGGTTCCGTTACCGGAAAGAAAGCTGCCGGCGGCCACAGTTGACAAACCGGTGCCACCTCTTGCAACTGAAAGCTGGCCATTCCAGCCAAGTGTATGAACATTGGAGGCAGAACTGATAGTAACATTCGTGTCGTTTCCGAAGGTTTGGGAAGATCCTGACTGCCCTCCAAGGGAAGCGATCCCACCTCCTGCGGGGGTGAACCATTCCAGGGTCGAACCGGAAGATGGTACTCTTAAGGATTGACCTACGGATCCGATGGAAATTGGGAACGTATAGACATTATTGAACCGAATCGCTTTGGTTGTGTAGTCAATCCCAATTACCTCTGAAAGGTTTACGGCAGAATCAACCCAGGTGATCGCGAATCTATGAGTAGAAACATCACGATAAATTCTCCATTTCTGAGAATTGGTTGCCCTGGCATCTGAGAGAATAATACTGCTTGCTCCACTTTGCCAGATTGAACCACACATATCAAGGTGAGCGATAGGGGTATTTCCACCAATATTGATGCCGATATTTCCACTGGCAAGGGTAGTAAGGGAACCAACTTTTAACGTGGTTCCGTCAAACGTCAGGTTGGCTTCAGCTTCAAGGCTGAAAATTGTATTATTTGCAGTAAGAACCCGGTTGTCTCCATTATTATTGATGGTCAGAGAGTAGGAACAGGGAACCCAGGCAGTACCGTTGTAGTAATACTCGATATTATCCGTCGAGTTGAAGTATTTCTGTCCTTTTACAGGAGACGAAGGAGCAGAAGAAAGATTCTGAATAACTGCATTTTGCAGTTCGTTCTTACTTAGATCAATCGCTGTTTTGAAACTTTTTGCCATTGCAGTTATTCAGAATCTTACGGTTAATTATCCAACGATTACGATTTCTCCCGTGATGGTTGAAGCAGAAGTCCAGGCTACATCTCCCGAGGCATTGATGGTGATATCCACTTCCACCTCTGTCCGGGTTCCTGCACTTGTTGTATATACCCGGGCAATACTCGAGGTTCCGCAACCATGGGTTGCAACCACAATTGTTCCGGAAGCTGCAGCGGTGATGGTGCCGACATACTTCTTTCCTTTGGTGGCCACCTGGTTATCGGTGTACGTTTTGCAGGCAAGGGCCGATCCGATGGTCGTATTGGAAGCGCCGGAGGCGATGTTGGTGAGAAGAACACCGGATTTAAAGTTATCCGTTTCCAGGTTGGAGATTGTGTTATTATCAGCATTGATGGTTTTGTTGGTCAGGGTTTGAGTGGCATCAAGCTTGACAAGATCTGCAGATTCAGAGTTGTCAACTCCATCAAACATCCCTGCTGTTGGCGTGCCGCTATCCTGATTTGCAATAACCATATCGCCAATGGATAATGAACTGCTCGATGGGGTGGTGATCCCGGTTGTTGAACCGGCTACTGAAACCTTCCAAAACCAGCCCTTTGTGATTGTTGTGATCCCCTGAGCGGCAAGAGTCTGATTGCCGACAAGACTTCCTTTATAAACCAACCCACCTGCAATGGTTGAGTTGATTGTTGAAACTGCGTTATCAACATAAGTCTTGGTTGCCTTCTGGCTGGCAACTTTCGTATCAGAATTTGCAGCAAGCGTACCAGAGGTATCCAGGTAGGACAATGGCATCTGCTGAATGTTGTCCACGTTGCCAAGACCCACCTGGGTTTTGGTGACAGTGTGAGGATTGCTGGTATTGGAGATGTGGGCGTTCATGGTCCCGGCGTTGGTCGACACCGTTCCGCTGAGCGTGGAGATCGTACCATTGACCGTGGTGATCTGACCATCAACATAGGTTTTAACTGCCTTCTGAGAAGGAACCTTGGTGTCAGAATTTGCAGCCAGGGTCCCTGAAATATCCAGGTACGCCAATGGCATCTGCTGAACATTGTCCACGCTTCCAAGACCAACCTGAGCTTTAGTAACGGAGTGAGGGTTGCTGGTATTTGCGATGTGGTTATTCATCGTTGTGGCATTCCCTGAGATTGTTCCGCTTATGGTGGTGATTTGACCATCCACGTATGTTTTGACTGCCTTTTGCGAAGCAACCTTGACATCTGAGTTGGCCACCAGACCACCATCGATATCCAGGTATGACAATGGCATCTGCTGAATATTGTCAACATTACCGAGGCCCACCTGTGCTTTGGTGACAGAGTGAGGATTCGAGGAGCTGGCAATGTGAGTGTCGATATTGGCATGGGTATTGGTCCCTTTATCGGCCAGACCTGTGTGAGAGATCTGAGCGGGAACAACATCGATTTCGACTTCATCGGAAGCGGAAGCCGTAACGGTAATCTTTGAACTTCCGGCTTTGACCTTCTTCAACCTTGTTTCGTTGGAAACAGTTTCTTTAAAGATTCCCACGCCCGCGGTGCCAATATTGACAACCGTTGGAATGGTAGGTACTGACGGAGCAGCTTCTTGTTTTACCCAAACGGTACCATTGTAATAATACTCACAATGGTCGGTTGTGTTGAAATACTTCTGACCGGAAACCGGAGATCCCGGAGCGGAAGCGAGGTTCTGAATCACGGCATATTGAAGCTCGTTTTTATTCAGATCAATCGGGGTTAAGAACTTTTTGGACATGATAAAATGATTGGTTTAGTTAAGAATGATTACTCCGCTGGATGCCGTGTTCAGATTTATGGTGCATTGGTTGATGGAATCATAGATCACTTCCACTTCGATCTCCTCTCCGGTTTGGTCAACAACCGTGACCGACGGGTACTTCCCAAAGTTGTGGACAATGACTTTCTGGGTCTGATTGACAAATTGAAAGGTCTTGTTCTTATCGACCGCCGATGCATCAACGAAGTTGAACCAGACGGCTGCGCCGGCTGCGTTGTCAATGCATTTGAATATGGCCTTTGATACGTAATTCGTCCATTCATCCCCCACCGCAAACCCATACTGGGAATCATCACCAGGGGTGGGGTCTGTCGCCTTTGAATAGGTCTCAAAGGGGATCAAATCGAAATTCTGGGTGAATGGATTGAATTTCTTTTTCATGTCAGGAGCTTAAAAAGGCATAGACCAGGGATTCACAATTGGCGAAGATGTTATCGTAACTGAGGTCTCCACCGGCCCATTTGACAATATATTTCGGCTTTCCGGAAACCAGGGTCTTTTCGATCTTCTTGATTCTCCAGGTGGCGTCCGATTCCGATGTGGTGCCGAATTTCGGGTAGCCGAAATAGGTCACTTCTTCCGAAGCCTCAAAGATGATCCCAACGCCCTGGGTCAGATCTTCAGTTGATATCATGCTGGCGGGTTTGAAATTAGCGGTATAGAATTGGTCATTGTAGGCACGTTCATACTCTACTTCGATGTTGAACAGGTACTCTCCATCTTTCTCGAAAGACTTTACCCGGGTGGTGGTAATGACCACGGGAAACAGAAGGTCATCCAGGATCTCATAGCACTCTGTCGAGAGAAGAAGATCCCGACAGGCATCATGCTGCTCTTTGCTGATCCATCCTGAATTTGCCAGTCGTTTCTGTATCTCCCAGGCTTCGTAGGTCTTATTGGGAGCATTGAAATAAGAATAAGAGTCAAAGTTCTGGCTGGTAATGGAAGTGCGCTTGTTCTCAATTGTGAACTCTCCTTCTCCGATAAAACGGGCCAGTTCATAGCAGCCGAAGGAGTTCCGAAAGAGGAATGTCCGTTCATACTCTCTCACCGAAGAGTCCAGGATGAATGAGCGAACCTCCGAGATGGACTGTCCGTCATGGTCTTCCAGCCAGATGTCCCATTTGGCAACCTCTTTGGAGGGGTCGACATTCCCAAGGTTCAGCCTGGTATAACCGACCAGACATTCCACAACGATCTTTTCGCTTGTCAGGAACGTATCGGTAGCATAGAATGATTCGGTTGTAGAATCGGCAAACCAGACCTTTACTGCCAGCCGGTAATGGAACTGCAGAAGGTCCTGAGCAAAATAAAAGTAGAGTTTCTCCACTTGAAATTTTCCGGTCACTTTCTCTGAAGGGGAAGTGGCCAGGAAACGAAACTTGTTATCGCTTACTGAGAAATAATCCGATCCCAGGAGATTATAGTAAATCACGGATTCCCTGCTCAGGCCGCCATTGATGCAGTAGCGGATCTGATCGAAGGAGTATTTCTTGACCGTTCCTTCGTACCTTTCCGCGAAGCAGCCGATGTAGGGCAACACGAACGAAGGATGTTCCACAAACAGGTCATTGCCCGAGTCCGGAAACCGGAACCGGGGAATGGGATCCGAAGCAATACGGTTTTCAAACTGCGCCTTGAAATAATCTGAGACGTCGAAACTGACCTTGCCATCCGAGTTAACTCCTTTAAGATCTTCTCCGAAAAGGTTGCTCTCAAGATCCCAGAGGGAGGCAATGACCCCAAAGTTGTTTTGCAACTCGCGGTCTTCACCGGCTACTGTTCCAGATTGGGTAAGGTGTATAACTGTGACATCCTTCAGCTCGATCGTCCACCTAGCCCCTTTCTCTTTGGCCGAGATGTGGATGACCCTGCTAAATTCCGATTCTTCATGGAGTTCGACAGTATAATGCTGCCGCAGATCGTAATTTGCGATCAGGCAGGCGTGAACGGCCGCTGCATACTGGTTATGATTCCACGAAGGATCTGCTGTAGGGATACCGAATCCAGAGTACCCGGGATAATTAATGGAAGTAAACACATGATCCTTCCCATCGTAGAAGAGATTGAATGAATGACCGCTTACGGTATCGATACCGTCAAAAGACATCCACATCCAAGCTTTTGTACCACTGCGTGTATAAAAGTTATTGGAATCCACCCGGTAGATCATGGGATTCCCGGAGAAAGATGTTTTTGCAGGCGTGTCATTGATCGTAACCATGGTGCAATAGTATCATGAGGGGGAGTAAAAAAAAAGGACAAGGGATCAAGGGCATGAATACCCTTTGAGGTTAGCTGTTTTAATGGAATCGAGTTGCAGAACGACCTGAAGTTCACTCACCATGTACCGGGTGCCGTTAATCATGACCTTTCTTGTAAAGTCAAAATCCTTGATCTCGATGTGGTTCATCTGTTTAGAGAAGGCCACCTTCTTGCGGCCGTAGAACTCCCAATCGATCCACTCTTTCCAGTATTTTGCAAACAGGCCGTTTGCACCGCCCCAGAAAAGAGAAGTATCTGAACTGTAGTTCATCGCCCAGGTATGGGTAAACTTCTCTCCAAAGAGTTGGATCCTGCGGATGAAAAACAGCCTTGGCTTTGTTTTTCTGAAGTCGTCACTCAGATTGCCACAATAGACCGAAAAGGTTTTTTCAACCAGGGAACTCAGACCGGTCTCTACTTTATTGGCTTCAATGTTTTTTTTGTAGATGAACCTTGTCTGCAGCAGGTGGGACAGATCGATCACTCGCCAGCCAATCATCCAGTTTACGACATTGTACTGGTACCATCGATCCTCTTCGATCACATAGCGGATCTCGCCCAGCTCGCCAATTGGCATCAACGGGAGATCTTCAAACCGTTCAACGGATCCGCGGATCTGCTCCAGAGTCGTTTTCTGGCTTTCAAGTTTCTCTTCAAAGACTTTATCTCCTTCATCAGTTTCCATAGTGAAAACCATGCCCTCTTTGGGCGTTTCCGGTTCTACGGTAAAAGCGGTGATATTGGACGAGAATTCAATGTAGTCGGGGCAATTGAGAACTTCTTTCCGGGAAACGATCCTGATAACACGGGACTTGGTATTCACAAGGAAGCTGCAGTTGAACATCTTTTCAATGTCCGTAATCAGCTTGCTGATCTTGACCTTGGGCAATAGGAGGTTAAAATAGATAGTGGTAATGAACCAGAAACGGAAGTTGATGGAGTAGGAAGAGTAAAACGCCAGTTGACGCAACGATTCGCTGCAGTCGAAGAATTCATCTTCAATCGTGTACCCATGGGCCTGGGCCACCTTATCGAGTACCACTTTAAGATACAGGCTCGGCACCAGAAGGGTCCTGTTATTCAGGGCAGTGTACAGACTGAGCATTCCGTTTTCCCGGCTCATGTAGTTATAGGACATCTGCCCTGGATCCTCGGTCGGCGGGTCAAAATAAAACTCGTTGAAGATCTCCGGACAGGCGATCGGTTCCAACGGATACAGGCGATCAAGGGTAGAGTTCAGATAGGTGAGCACCTGTTGATCGTTCTCAAACACGATACTGCCAAAGTCCACATCTGTAAGAAGCTTATCCTTGATCTCCCAGTTGAAATTTCCTTTTTCAATGAAAAGCGATCCTTCATACGAATCCCTGCCGGCTTTTTTGATACGGATGGTCCCTTCAAAAAGGGATTCACCATTAAAAAGTAGTTTGCCGGCTATGTAATTCCAGGGGTCCCGGTTTGACTCGACCCTGTGGGTCCAGTTCAACAGATCGACATTTCGGGGAGTAGCGGGCAGTTTGAACGGGAAGGAATAGTCACCGATGGAGTTAAAAAGAGGAGACTTCAGGTTCAATGTCGCTGAGAAATCCTTTGGAAGATCCAAAGGGATCCCGTTCACTTCGATGGAGAGCATATCAGAGTATGGTTAGGAATTGGAAACACTGCTTTCAATTTCGGTCATGGTATCGTTGACATTTCGCAAATGATCGTAAGAGATATATGCCTGGATACCTCTCTCGACATGTTCGTTGAATTTCTTCAAGGTAGAAGTGAGTTCAGGATCAATAAAGAATCCCGGCGTTTCCGCGGTGGTGGTTTCAACGTACCTGCCCGAAGCCGCCTGGGGCACACGCGCGTACTGAATGGCCTGGATGACCTGAGGATAGTTCATCCTGAGGTTTTTCGTTGTGGCGGGATCAATGACCATCTCCTCACCGGTCTCACCGATCAGCAGGGGCGATGAAACAAACCCGGTCTGCGGATTTTCTTCCAGCGGTACGTTGGAGAACCTCCGCCCACTCTCTTCTCCAATGACATTGTATCTGCCGGTGGCCGCTTCCGGAACTTTGCTGTTCAGGATATAGCCGATCTGTATTACTCCCAGAGCGGCTGTGAGCGCTCCCAGTACAATCCCGATGATGGGTCCGGCTGTAAAAGCGGCAGTGACACCCTGAGCGACATTGATGATCGCATTCACCAGAGCCAGTTCTTTTGCCCTGACCGCCTGATCATGCTGAAGTTTGCGTTTCTTCTGATCCAGCTCCTGGTCCATCTTAGTAAGAGAACGATCATACTGGGATTGGGAGATCAACCCGGCATCCAGCCTGGCTTTCAGGTTCTCTTTCTTCTTGTCATTGGCTGCCTGATCTGCCTGCAATTGGGCGTTCTCCGACTCGTTTATCGTGGATACCAGTGACGAAAAAGCGGATGCTGCACTACTGACAAAATCCATGATAGAATTTGCCATGGCAACGGCTGCATCTTTCTGAGCCTGCTTTTGACGCTCGGCAAGCTCCTCGGCCATCTGAGCGCGGATCTCGTTGGTTTTGGCTTCATCTTCGACATAGGTAGAGAGGATATCCCGGTATTTATCCCGGACCTCAAGGTAGATCTGAAGTTTGCGGTTTTTAAGATCCTCTTCGCTCTGGATCTTTAACCGATTCAGCTCATCCTCAAAATTTGTTTGCCTGAGGTCGACTTTTATATCAAAATCTTCAACCGTGGTTTGCTTTTTGGTCCGGTAGGCTTTGATGATCAGCTGTCTTTGCTGTTCGGTAAGCTCGGTATTGCGCAGCTCATGCTCCATTTCCAGGCGGAGCAATTCAAGCTTGAGCATGATATACTGCTGGGAGTATTCATTCTCGGCATCGAGTTTGGCTTCAAGGAGTTCTTTTTGAAGTTTAAACTCCTGGTCCTGTTCCTTAGAAAGATACTTCTGACGGATCTCGGTTTTCTTTAGTTCCGCCCCTTCGCGCAATGCAACCCGAAGATCTTCTTCTACCTGGGTATGACCGGTAATCTTGGACAGCTCTTCCTCCAGGTTGGCATCAACCAGTTCCAGTTCCCGCTGCAGTTCATCTTCCCTTGCGCGGGCTCTTGCCTGTTGAAGTTCAAGGGTGATCTTCTTTAGGTACTCTGCATACTCCTTTGCTTTACGCAGTTCTTCGTCAGACATCCCGGGGGTAAGACCACCGGCGGGATCTGCAGGATCGGTTGATCCAGGCGATTGGGGTTGTCTGAAGTCCGGTTTATTCAGACCAAGAGAGGCAGAGAGATCATCTTTTTCTCCCAATAGCCGCTCGATCTCTGCCAGGGCTGCAGCTTCTTCGGCTGCATAGTCCCTAAAAATCATGGTTCCGGTCTTCAGTCGCATGGCCAGACGGTCATCCACCCCGGCGTGACTCTCGATATAACCAATGATCTGATCACGTTTCTGCTCAATAGAGAGAACCTGGCTCATATAGATCTCCTGCAAGTTCTGTCCATCGACCGAGCTTTGTTCATTCGCTTTCTTAATGACTTCAGATAGTTCTTTGCGGAGCGACATCTCCTGATTCACCCTCTCTTCACGCTTCTCTGCCGCAGTCTCCTGCCATTTGACGATCTGCTCGTCTTTTTTCTGAAGGATGATCTTGTTGATCATCTCCTGGTTAAACAACCGAAGGTTGTCTTTGAGCCGGGTGACTGAAATATTTTCCTTGTCTATTCCTTCCAGCACAGTTGGAGCCAGTCCGATCAGCTCTTCATACAACTTGTTCCGATCTTCTGCCCTCAGGTTGGCTTCACTCAGTTTAGAAGCCAACACATTGACCTGTGTATATTCATCCTGCATGACCCGGGAAACGGGGATTGCAACCCAGTCGGCAAAAGATTTCACGATTTTGCCAAGACCCGTCATGATCGCTGAATTGACAAACAACTTGCGCATCCATTTCTCAACCTTCTCCAGGTTGCCGGCCATGTTATCGTTCTTCACGTTGAACTCGTTGGTCAGCGAAGTACCTTTCTCAAATTCGCTGTTGGAGAGCTGCTGCGACTGCCGAAGTACCTCGATATTATTGGAGAGGGCACCGATCACTCCGATTGCCCGGCTCCCGTCAATTCCCAGGTCTTTGAACTTCTCGGAGAGTTCCTGAAGTCCACCTTTGTTCTTTTGCAGTCCTCCCAGGAACATGATCAGGGCTTCATTGGCGTCTTTTTTAAGAACCGATGAGAATTCACCGACATCCAGCTCGGCAATTTTGGCGTACTCAGACGTGTTGCGGAACATTTTAACGATCAACTGGCTTAGGGCGGTAGCTGACATTTCGGAGGATTGCCCTAATTGATCGAGTGTTGCGCCCAGCCCGAGTATGTTGGCAATAGAGATCCCCGCCTGGGGAGCGATACCACCGATGCGTTTGGTGAATTCGACCATATATCCTTCATTTGCCGTTGATGCGGCGCCAAGAGCGTTGATCGCGCTACCGGTCTTAAGCAGAGCCTGTTCAATCCCGAATTCCTGTTTTATTTTGAAGGTATCAGTCAGTTTACCCAGTTGACGGATGGCTTCTTCGGCATTGCCACCGATATCCTTTGCCAGGGCGACATTGATCTGATCGGCTGCTTTCACGAAGCCCAGGATATCGGCTTTCGAGGTATAGCCCAGTTTACCGGCGACATATCCAAGTTCCAACAGTTCTTTCTTTGCAGACCGGGTATTGAGTTTTCCCAGGGAAGAGGAGAGTTCCTTCACCTCTTTTGCACTCAGACCTGAAGTTTTCTGAATATCTGCAAAAGCATCCGAAAGCTTGGCGCTTCCGTCGATCATTCCTTTGATGGCTGCTCCCACACCCACGAAAGCGGCAGCGACAAGGGTAATTGCCTGGAAGTACTTGTTCGCGCCAGTGGCAAACTTGGACATTGCGCTTTCGGTACCGTTGATCTCTCCCCGGACATCAGCCAGGCGTTGTTTTACCCTGGTGAAATCCTTTGTCTTTTCCTCAAACTGTTTGGAGTTGACGGGCATTTTCCGAAGCTCGGCATTCAGGGCCCTTGCGGATGCTTCGATCTCTTTGAGAGTGGCATTGGCCTGCTGACCATTCAGAATAACTGTTGCCCTGGCGGTTTCCTTGTTACTAGCCATGTTATTTACT
>QYQJ01000211.1 GCA_007280875.1 Bacteroidota bacterium | reverse complement strand
GGGTTAGGAACCGATAAGGCTTTATCCGCAAGCGTCCCGTAAAAGTCGTACTTCGTGATGTAGTCAATGTGCGCGCCAAAGAGGTCTCGGAGCTGATTAAAAACCCAGCTCAACTCCCCATGATATTTTGTAACAACCAACCGCCTCCGTGGTGCCGTCTTTTGCCCGCTGATGACGACGGGCTGATCTGCGAGCCACTTTTTTTGGTCTTCCGTTGCCAGCCCCGTAATGATGACATCGGCACCGCCCCAGTCATTGTTTTTGGGCAAATCACTTTCATTCAATACCTCGATGGTCTGCTTCAAACGTTGGAGCTCGCCCCTGATTTGGAAATAGGTTTTCATAACTGGCTTTTCTTGCATGCAAGGTACGATTAAAAGTCAGTAACCATGACGCTGGCACAAAACCAGTTGATGCGATGCATTGCCGGGGTCAGAACATGCAGCAAATAGTCAGAATGGAGATATTTCGGGGTGTCAGGAAGAGGGGGATGATGTGAATGATGCTAAGCACCGGCTTTGGCTGGCAATGTAAAATGGAAGGTACTTCCCGTCCCCTCCTCACTCTCGACACGTAGCCTGCCGCCATGCTTTTCGACGAACTCCTTACAGAGAATAAGCCCCAACCCCGTGCTTGGTTCGTTTTCCGTGCCTTTGCGGCTTGTATCTATATCCAGTTTGAATAGGTTCTCCACCATTTCTGGATTCATTCCAATGCCCGTATCTTTTATGGATACCTCAACCATGTCGCCGGGAATTGGTTTCGCCGTGATGGTGACTTTCCCGCCGTTAGGTGTAAACTTCACAGCATTGGATACCAAGTTACGAATGATACTCCAAAGCATATTATCATCCGCATAAACCGTCAGGTTTTCTGGGATATTAAAGTCGATCCCAATTTCTTTCTTCGAAGCCAATTCTATAATCGACGACAAACTCTCGGAAAGTTTCGGCATTAAAAGAAAAGACACAGGGCTAAAAGTAGTAACACCCCTTTGCAGAAATGACCATTCCAACAGGTTTTCGAGCAGGCTATAAAGATTGGTTGCGGATTTTCTCATACTATCGGCAATCTTTTGAATTTGTTCCAAGGTCATTGTTGGCAAATCCTCTGCCAGCATTTTTGTAAAACCAAGAAAACTATTAAATGGGCTGCGCAGGTCGTGGGCAATGATTGAGAAGAATTTGTCTTTGATACTATCTAATTCCTTTAGCTGAAGGTTGTTTTCTTCTAATTTCTGCTGAGATACAAGCAATGCTAAATCTGTCTCAAGGTTTTGTTTTACTTTATAAATTAAATCTTCAACTGTTTGAGTATAATGGTTTTCCTTGTCATCTAATATACAGATGGTGCCAAACACCTCGCCGTCTGGCCAGTTAATTGGATAACCCAGATATGAAATCATCCGTAGATCAACATCTGGATTATCATCTTTCCATACAGAGCTTTTTGTCGCGTCAGGAACCAACAATTTATTTTGTGTTCCAATTACGGTTTCACAATATAATCCATAAATAAGTTTAGCTTTTTCGCCCGCTTCATATGGATTGCCATCAGTTTTGCTTGTTAAAAATACTTCAATTGTATCTTCATTCAATTTCATAATTAAACCAGACGGAACATTAGCGATTCTTGTCATTAAGTCCAACAAGGATTGCCAATTAGCAATTACTTCATCAATAATATCTGGCTTTAATTCTGAGCCGATTTTAACTTGCTTCGACACTTGGGTCTCTCGGAGTTTGATATTGGAATAGTGGTTCAATTTGTCCGAATTAACCGGAAGTTGTTATCCCGTGTTCATGACCAACCCTTATAATGACTCAAATTCGCGTAAAATAAGTCCTGTGCCGGGGTTTGGCAGCAACAACAACGCGGAATACAACCAAAATGGAGCATCGATTGTGGGGCTTAATATTCACAAAACTGAATATTTCTATTTGAGTTCTTTTCCCCTGTCAGCACATATTTATAAAAAACCAATAAACCCATCAATCCACACCCCAAATGCCAAGCCATGCACCCAAACCGGAAATCCAAATCATCGCATATGTCTCCGTAAACGATGCCCGGTACCAGTCCGATAACGATAATCAGACCAGCCGATATGTGCGCAGTTTCCGCTATGAACACTTTGACGACCCTCTGGTCAGCCGAAGAATGGCTTTTAACAAGCTGCTGGACGAACGGCAAACCCGATTGTTCGGTAATGATATCAACCATGAGCAGCAACTGCGTGGGTTATCACTTTATATGAAATATCAGGCTCCATTTGAAAACGGAAAAGAGAAAACACACGAACTAAAAAAGCTGTATTTGTTGACCGGGAAGCCAATGAGCACCCAAGATCAGTTGAAACGCTGGCATTAAGAATTGGGTTTGCTTAAACGAGCGATGCCTGATCGATATCTACCGGTCATACCCGTCCGGGATGATGATGATGTGGTCTATGAAATACTGGAAACATATTATTTCATTCAGATGTACTATTTCTATGACGGGTGATGCCGGGGATTTTGGCAGGATACCATATTTTCAGCCATTGGTTATGCCCCTTCTTCCCACCCACATACCAAGAAACGATGCAGCCAGCGAAAGTAGCCACCCTCCGCAAATGAGTATCCACAATGATGTCACCCAGAAGGTGGGCTCCACGACTGCGGCAATGATGCCAGTCACGTTACATATCAGCGGGACGTACCAGATGCTCCTTGGGTTTTGTTTGACGATAAAATAGCAGGCAACGGCTATCAAAACATCAAAAATGATATACGGAATCGCACCAGCGATGTTTTCATCGATATTCAAAATGTTCCCCACGCCTTCGCCAAGACCGAATAAAACAATGAAAGCTCCGATAAGGGTCAATAACGCCAATGCCCAGCTTGGGATATCAGAGAATATCGAACTCTTTTTCTTGGTTTCCATATTGTATAATTATAAGTTTATCAACCTGCTTCAACAGAATCTAATGGTTCAACCTGTTTTTATATCTTTCGATGACCTCGCGTGCCTTTGTCTTGTCGGATATAAAAATGATTGTTTTCCCATCATCCAGCACAACGGGGAATTTATCCTTGGTTGACCCATTTTCCTTCTTCTCTTTGGGAATTGCCTTCTGGTAATTGAATAGATTGTGCCTGTTGTCAAACATGTCGCCCTTCATCGTGTGGTGGTTTATTGGCAAGGTACAGCTTATTTTCAGAAAATGGGCGTATTTTGACAGGAAAAATGATTAATGAGTAGTTGGTGGCAGATGGTTGCCATACCGTTCTGTTTATTCCCTTCCCGTCTTGTATGGACAAACCTGCCTGCATTCCGAACAGGTATAAATATCCCACCCCCTTGGGTGCTCAAGCGTTGAATATTGCCGGCATCGTTTCTGGTTCACCGTGATGCCGTTCAAAGCTTTAATGGGACATGCATCAAGGCAAAGCGTGCAGTTGGGCGGGCAATCGAAATCGGTAACGATTGGGTCGGGTTCAATGGCAGCATCAATCAGGATTGCCCCGATGTAAACCAGATTCCCCAGTTCCCCGTTTATTAAGAGGGTATTCCGACCCAATATCCCCAGACCAGCATTGTACGCGGCATGTCGCATCGAAATTATTCCCATTCCGTGCTTGTTTTCAGCGTCCCAGTGAAGATAGGGGACATCGGTTGGAACGGGAACGGCATGAATGCCACGATTTTCAAGAGCATAACAGAGGTTCAATCCAATTTTGTCAAGGGCGTCGTACAATAGGTGCGAGGCGTGGGTATAGATAACGGGGTTTTCGGCATTGATCGCTTCCGGCGGCATTGACATCACAGGAAAATAAGACGGATAAAATGTCTCTTCTGTATACGTACCTCATGTCAAATGACTTTAAAAATCACGTCATGTCCATCATTGATGCGTTTAAGGCTATGGATCGGGCTCTTGTGAAAGAACAAGAAGATATGGCTAAAAGGCTGGCTGAACGGCAATCCCACGTGTGGAAAGCGAAACAGGCGGTCATTTCGTTCTGGGGTCGCGTATCCGGGATAGCGGATAGCGGTCTGGATCAGCAGATGAAACAGCTTAACGAACCATCCCAGCAGCTTGAATCCTGATGGGCGGTGACCTCGCCAATTTATTCATACTTTTATGGGCTGATCGCAATAATGGAAACAACCCATGCCAAACAATGTTATCGATTTAACCCAGCTCCTGAACGAAAAGATAAAGGTTTACCCTGACACAGCCCCGCCAACCTTTAGCGTTACCAACACCGTCGAGAAAGACGGGTTTGCCGAACATCACATCGCAATGGCGTCCCACACGGGAACCCATATCGATGCCCCGTGCCATGTAGTGCAAAACGGCAGATCACTGGATCAGTTCCCGGTGGAAAAGTTCATCGGTAATGCGATTGTAATTGATTGCCGCGGGAGAAATGAAATCAGCTTGGAATACCTTCGAACATTTGAATACAAAATAACCAAGGTTGACTTCGTTCTCTTTTTTACCGGCTGGCAGTACCGATGGAACACAGCGGGCTATTTCGATGATTGTCCAATCCCAACCAAGGAAGCGGCACGGTACCTGACAGGGTTCAACCTGAAAGGGGTTGGCGTTGATGCGTTCTCTCTGGACAAAATCATACCGGCACCCAAGGTCACTCCAAAAATCATCCCAAACCATCACATTCTGCTTGGGAAAGAGATATTACTGATCGAAAACCTGACCAATCTGGATAAGCTACCTGATGGTGTTTTTTCGTTTCAATGCTTCCCGCTGAAGGTCGAAAATGCCGAAGGTTCTCCGGTCAGGGCTATTGCGGTGATGGACGAATAACCGCATGATATATTAACAGAACTGGTAAATACTCCGTCCGTTTCGATATAATCAGGACTCTGGTTGGCTTCCATTTTTAGGTTTCATTTTCCAATGGTATTCCCTGATAACCAGCTTTTCGGCATCAACACCAAGGAACTCCCATCTCTCCTTTTCGGTTTTAACGAATTGCAGGGAGCCGGGACGGGAAAGGTTGACCCCGTTGCCCTGCTCGCACCAAAGGATAAAACGATAGAAACCTCCGAAACGGTTGATTTTATTGACTATCCGAAATTTCTCACAATTTTGGCGTACCGAGAAATATATAAACGAAAGAATCGAATTGAATAAGTGGTTAACAAACATACATTGAGTAAATTATTTACTCATTTGTAATTGCCGATATGGTGCGATTTATGCGCTTTATTTGACCCTTTCATACATCGATGCCGGGTTTTCTGAAAAAGTTTTGGGGTTTGGTTGGTTGGTGAGGGAAGAAGGAGAAGGGGGGAAGAGGTTGATAGTGTTTTGTAAAAGAATCATAAGCTTTCTAATTAGCCTTAGTTAGGAATCAAAACAGCTCTTATCAATGTGTTAAATTTTGTATTAAATAAAAAAGGGCTCCCGATCGTACGATCTGAAACCCTTGATTTTATTGAGCCTCTCAGGGGACTTGAACCCCCGACCTGCTAATTACGAATCAGCTGCTCTACCAACTGAGCTAAAGAGGCGTTGTCGGGATGAGAAGACTCGAACTTCCGACCCCCACGTCCCGAACGTGGTGCGCTAGCCAACTGCGCTACATCCCGAGGCAATCCGTTTTCAGTCTTTTTGCGTAAAACGGGTGGCAAAATTAACAATTATTTATTAAATATGTACTTTTGCAACCGGCTTTTTCATGCATCACATTATCTCTTTCTCTATGTATCTTCGCAGCAATCCATTTGCCCAGATGTTGAGTATTTCCTTCGTTCTCCTTGGATGTACCGGGAACCAACCGGGAACCACCGGAAAACCCGCAGGAGCAGTTCCGGTTACCGTAACTATGCAGGTTCTGAAGCCCGGGGAAGTGGAACAAAAAATCCTCTCCACGGGAACGCTGCTGGCCAATGAAGAGGTGGAACTGCGCTGTGAGATTCCAGGCAGGATTACGACGATCTATTTTGAAGAGGGATCCTCCGTCCATGAGGGAGAACTAATGGTCAAAATCGACGATCAGGAACTGCAGGCTCAACTGAAGAAACTCCTGGTAGAAGAGCAGGAAGCCCATGATGACGTGTACCGGAAACAAAAACTGCTTGAACTCAAAGCCCTCAGCCAGGAAGAGTTTGATAAAACCGCAAACCAGCTTGCCATGGTTCAGGCCGACATCGAACTGAAGCGATCCCAGTTGGCCAAGACTGAAATCTTCGCCCCTTTTACCGGGCAGGTCGGGTTACGACAGGTCAGCCGGGGGGAGTATATCTCTCCCTCCACCACCATCGCCTGGCTTCAGCAGGTTGACCCGGTGAAAATCGAATTCACCATCCCGGAAAAATACAATGGAATGGTCCATAAAGGGACGCCCATAAATTTTACGGTAACCGGGAATAACCAGCTGTTCACAGGTAAAATTTATGCTCTGGAACCCAAGATCGATCCTTCGACGCGCAATATCACCCTTCGGGCCATTTGTCCCAATCCATTGAAAAAGCTGATGCCCGGTGCATTTGCCAGAGTAGAGATCGTGCTGCAGACATTGTCCGACGCCCTGATGATCCCCTCCGAAGCTATCATTCCTACCATTAACGGGGAAAAGGTATTTATTTGCAAAGACGGAAAGGCCCGCTCTGTCATGATTCATACCGGGATCAGGACCGAACGGGAGGTCCAGGTCCTGGATGGACTTGCCCCCGGCGACAGCCTCATCACCAGCGGTCTTTTGCAACTTCGCGAAGAGATGCCTGTGATCCCAAAAACTCAAGCAGAATGACCTTTCAGACCTGAAACACCATTCCCACTCCCCATGAATATCTCCGCCCTCAGCATCAACCGGCCCGTTCTTGCCACCGTAATCTCCCTGGTGATCGTGTTGTTTGGTGCGATCGGGTATATCTTCCTTGGTGTACGGGAGTATCCCAGTGTGGATCCCCCTGTGGTGACGGTGATGACCAACTACGTGGGAGCCAGCGCCGACGTGATTGAATCCCAGATCACCGAACCCCTCGAAGAGTCCATCAACGGGATTGCCGGGATCCGGTCTCTGACGTCGGTGAGCAGTGACGGACGAAGCACCATCACCGTGGAATTTGAGCTGGGCGTCGACATGGAAGCGGCAGCGAACGACGTCAGAGACCGGGTTTCCCGCGCCATGCGGAACCTCCCTCCCGATACCGATCCTCCCATCGTGATCAAATCCGACGCCGATGCCAGCGCTATTCTCTCCCTGACCATCCAGAGCGAATCCCGCGACCTGATGGAACTCTCCGACATTGCCAACAACGTTTTCAAGGAGCGGTTGCAGACCATTCCCGGGGTGAGCGAGATCCGGATCTGGGGAGAAAAAAAGTACGCCATCAAACTGTTGCTGGACCCGGGCAAACTGGCCAGCTACCAGCTCACCGCAGGGGACGTGCGAACGGCTCTCACCCGGGAAAACGTGGAATTGCCCAGTGGCCGGATCGAAGGATATGGGACTGAACTGACCATCCGTACGATGGGCCGGTTAAGTACTCCGGCCGAATTCAACGACATGATCATCCGTGAAGCCAACGGCACGGTGATCCGGTTAAAAGATGTCGGAGAAGCCCGGTTGATGCCGGAGAACGAGCGTACCATTTTGCGTGGCAACCACAGTATTCCCATGGTTGCCGTAGCGGTTACTCCTCAACCCGGGGCCAACCAGATTGAAATTGCCGATGAGTTTTACAAACGGGTGGAACAGATTCAGAAAGAGCTTCCTGCCGATCTTAAGCTGGGACTTGCCATCGACACCACCCTCACCATCCGGAAAGCCATCACGGAAGTGGAAGAGACCATCCTTATCGCTTTCGGCCTGGTGCTCCTGGTGATCTTTGTCTTTCTCCGGAGCTGGCGAACCACCATAATCCCCATCATCGCTATTCCGATCTCCCTGATCAGCACCTTCTTCATTATGTACGTCGCAGGTTTCTCCATCAACATCCTTACCCTGCTGGGGATCGTACTCGCAACCGGACTGGTGGTGGATGACGCCATTGTGGTTTTGGAAAACATCTACCATAAAATAGAGGGTGGAATGGATCCCATTGAGGCCGGGTACAAAGGATCCAAGGAGATCTACTTTGCCATCATCTCCACCACCATCACCCTGGCAGCCGTTTTTCTTCCGATCATCTTTCTCCAGGGATTAACCGGTCGTCTTTTCCGTGAGTTCGGTATTGTGGTAGCAGGATCCATCCTCGTTTCTGCCTTGGTGTCTCTGACCCTGACCCCCATGATGAGTTCCCGTATGCTGAAGAAATCCCCTCATCATAACAAATTCTTCACCGTTACGGAAAATACGCTGAACCGGCTAATTGACAAATACAACCAATCTTTGAAATTATTTATCCGGCACCGCTGGCTGGCGATTGTGATCATGGTGGTTTCCCTGGGTATGATCATCGGACTCGGTTCCCTGATCCCCTCCGAACTTGCCCCGATGGAAGATAAAAGCAGGCTGACCATCCTCACCACCGCTCCGGAAGGAACCTCTTTTGAGATCATGGACAACTACATGAGCCGGCTTGTTGCCATTGCAGATACAATTCCTGAACGGTCGGCCATCATTGCGGTGACTTCCCCTGGATTCGGCACCTCCGTTTCGGTTAACAGCGGATTTATCAGGCTGATGCTGACAGATCCTTCGGAACGTGACCGAACGCAGCAGCAAATTGTGGATGAGCTCAACGCGATAGCCAGACAATATAACCAGGCGCGGACGTTCGTTAGCCAGGACCAGACCATTGGAGGAAGAGGGAGTTCTCTTCCTGTTCAGTTTGTAATCCAGGCTCCCGACTTTGAAAAACTGAAAAAATTTCTGCCGGTCTTTATGGAACGGGCACAAGCCGACTCTGTGTTCCAGGTAGTTGACCTGAACCTGAAATTCAATAAACCGGAACTGGCGGTTGAAATCGACCGGGATCGTGCCCGTACACTGGGCGTGAATGTAAGGGATATTGCCGAAAATCTTCAGCTTTACTTCAGCGGGCAACGGTACGGGTATTTCATCATGAATGGGAAGCAGTACCAGGTAATCGGGCAGGCGACACGTGAAAACAGGGATAAACCGCTGGATTTAAGTTCGCTGTATGTCAGAAATAACCGGGGTGATCTGGTCCAGCTTGACAACCTGATGCACCTCCGGGAACAAAGCAACCCTCCACAGTTGTACCGGTATAACCGGTACATTTCGGCAACTGTCTCAGCACAGGTGGTTTCAGGCGTCACACTTGGACAGGGAATCCAGGAGATGAGAAAGATCGCCGGAGAGACGCTGGATGATACCTTCTCCACCGCGTTAACCGGAGCTTCAAAAGAGTTTGAGGACAGTTCAGGCTCTCTCTTCTTTGCACTGATGCTTGCGCTTGTGCTGGTGTTCCTGATCCTGTCGGCACAGTTTGAAAGTTTCATGGATCCCCTGATCATCATGTTTACGGTTCCTCTCGCCATCGCCGGTGCCGTTCTTTCCCTGTGGCTCTTTGGTCAGACCATTAATATTTTCAGCCAGATCGGGGTGATCGTTCTGATCGGTATCGTGACCAAAAACGGAATCCTGATCGTGGAGTTCGCCAATCAGCGAAAATCTGCCGGACTGAATAAAAAAGAGGCCGTGATTGATGCCGCCACCCGCCGTTTGCGTCCCATCCTGATGACCAGCCTCGCCACCGCACTGGGAGCGCTTCCCATTGCCATGGCCCTGGGAGCGGCTTCGCGCAGCCGTGTGCCTATGGGGATCACCATCATCGGCGGACTGATCTTTTCCCTGATGCTGACCCTCTATGTGATTCCGGCGCTATACACCTATTTATCGAGATCCCGGGGAATTATCAAATCAGGAGGAGAAGGAGATGATTAGCAGAAACGCGAAGCAGACCATGCAGAAGATGGTTGTTGTACTTGTTGCGAGCTTCCTGCTCTATGTTGTTCCGGCTCTCGGACAGGAACCATTGACGCTTCAAAAAGCCATTGAGGCCGGATTGCTCAACAACTTTTCCATTCGAATCCAGCAAAATGAAGCAAAGATCTCCCAGAACAACAACACCCCGGGAAATGCAGGGTTCCTTCCAAGCCTGGATCTGACTGCTGTCCAGAATAACACCGTTGCAAACACCCATCAGGAACAATTCTCCGGAACGATCAAAGATGTGACCGGAGCTCAAAACAGGAATTTCAACGCAGGGGTGCAGCTCAACTGGACGATTTTCGACGGACTGCAGATGTTTGCCAATAAAAAGATGCTCAGCATCCTGGAAGAGTTAGGGGAAAACGGATCCCGGATCGTTGTGGAAGGGACGGTTTCCGACATTATCCTGACCTATTCAGGAATGATCCAGTTGCAAAAAATGGTGCAGGTCATGCGGGAGGCAGTGGACCTCTCCATGCAGCGAAAACGGATTGCCGAAGCGAAACTCACGTTCGGAGCCGGTTCGGAATTGATGCTGCTGCAATCGACCGTTGACCTCAATGCCGACAGCACCCAGTTACTTCGTCAGGAGACCTATCTGAACAACACCCTGGTCGATCTGAACAGGATACTGGCTATGGATATCAACACCCGGTGGTACTTCACGGATTCCATTCAGCTAAACGATGCCCTCGTGTTCGAAGAGAGCCTTGCCAAAGCCCTGCAGCAAAACGCTCAACTCATTGGGGCCCGCCTCAACCAGGCACTCCTCCGGCAGGAGATCAGGGCTTCCCAGTCGTCCCGTTATCCGCAGGTTGGCCTGGTGGCAGGGTATTCTTACAGCACCCTGAACTCTCAGACAGGATTTCTGCAGTACAACCGGAGTTATGGCCCCTCTTACGGCTTCATCCTCTCCTGCAATTTATTTAACGGATTCAATGTGAACCGGGCCGTTAAAAATGCGAAAATAGCTCTGAACAACGGAGATCTGGAGACAGAAGACGCTGAGCTGGAACTCCGGGCAACCCTCCGGAAATTGTTCAACGAATACCAGGTCAACCTTCAGATTATCCGGATGCAGGTGGTCAACGTAAAGGTGGCCCAGGAAAATGTTGACGTGGCCTTTGAAAAATACAAACTGGGCAGCCTTGATGATATCGGACTGCGGGAGATCCAGAACAAACTGATTGACGCCCAATCACAACTGATCTTATCCCAATTCGAAGCCAAGAAGGCAGAAACAGAAATTTCCCGGCTGAGCGGGGTCCTTTTCCAGTCGGTCAACTAGCGGTTGACCGTACTCCTTACGATTACCGGATCACAGATCTGCCAGCCAGTTCCCAAGGCGGTCGAATCCCTGGACGATTTTCGGACAATATTCTCTGACAAAGGATTCGTGCAACGTGTTCTCCTGGAAAGTCTTGAAGGCAGCCTGAAGGGCGAGTTGACCGTCGAAATCCACGTACGCCATCCGGGCTGTCAGCTCATCCCCATTCCTTGCAAAATCGCTTCCCGGCAACACCGCCATACCGGTATCCGCCAGGAGGCGGTTTGCCATATCCAGTGAGTTATAAATACCCTGCCGGGCAAATTTTTCCCGAAAAGGGGCGAAATTCGGGAACATATAAAAACCTCCGTGCGGCGACGGGATCATGATCCCCATTTCATGGAACCTGTCGGTCATATACCGGGCAATCGCTTTCAGGACTCGCCGTGAGTGATGGAGGTAGAGATCTATTTCGGGATGGTGTTGAAAGGCCGTAACCGCCGCGTACTGAATAGGTGCAGAGGTGGAGGTAAAGGTTTCACTGGCGACTACCGCCATGGCTTCCTGCAGCCAGATCAGGTCGGGAGGGAAAGAGAATGTTCCCAGGCGCCAGCCGCCGGCACCGCACCATTTGCTCAAACCACCGCTTATGATGGTGCCTTCCGGATAATACCGGGCGATGGAGACGTGCTGGTCGTGGTGATGGATCATGCCGTAGATCTCATCCGAAACCAGGATCACTTTGTATTTGCGTGCTACCTGGGCAAGTAATTTCAGCCGTTCAATCGGGTACGTATATCCCGTCGGATTGGACGGGTAATTCAGGATCACGATGCGCGGGCGACCGGGATCCTCCCGGCAAATATGCTCCATCTCCTCATAACTGAGACGCCAGAAATTATCCTCCCGTGTGGGCACCCACCTGACGTGCCGCCCGATGATGTGGGCCTGCGGGGAGTAGGAGACCCAGCTTGGAGTAGGAATGATCAGATCGCCGTAATATACCAGTTGCAGTAAGAATATCAGCTCTTTGGAGCCAGGTCCGATCAGAACACCAGCCGGATCAGTTTTGACCTTCTGCGTCCGGTAATTGTATTCTGCCACCGCTTCCCGGAGCTGAGGTAACCCTTTTACCGGCAGGTAGTCCTTCTGGTGTGCATTCCTTCGCAAGGCTTCCACTACAATCTCCGGTACAGGAAAAGGGGATTGGCCGAGACCGAATTTAAAGACCTCCCTTCCCTCCTGCTGCAGGGTTCTGCACTTTTCGTTGATGGCAAGCGTAGCCGATGGTTTGAGCCCCCTGACGTTCAGATTCAGGTTTATATGCAGATGCTCCCGCCTGGTTCGCATGAAAAATCTTTTGCCCGGCTAAGTTATGTATTATATTTGAAACATGAATTTTCTCTGTCACGGAGTTAAACCACACACTGTAAATGAATAAACAAAAGAAGTCTCTGGGGATGTTTACCCTGTCGATGATCAGCGTTGCCGCGGTGTTGTCGGTCAGGAATTATCCCAGTATGGCCGAAGAGGGCTGGTCGATGATCCTCTGGTATTTTATCGGCTCGTTTTTCTTTCTTTTACCGTTGGCCCTGGTTGCCGCCGAACTGGCATCAGCCTGGCCACAGGAGGGAGGTGTTTATGCCTGGGTCAAGGAGGCATTCGGGATTAAAACCGGTTTCATGTCGATCTGGGCAGTCTTCATCGAAAATATCCCCTGGTATCCGACTGTCCTCTCCTTTATGGCTGTGACCATTGCCTATATTTTCAATCCGGCCATTGCAAACAACCATATCTTTGTCGGGGTGGTGATGTTGGGTCTCTGGTGGGGGCTCACCCTGCTTAATTTCCTGGGTCCCAACCTGGCAGCCCGTTTCAGTTCGCTGGGAACCATTCTCGGCTCCATTGTGCCTTCTGTCGTCCTGATCGCCCTGGGGATTACCTGGCTGGCCATGGGAAAACCCTCTCAGCTTCCGGCTTTTGAAATGAAAGAAATACTACCTGCGAAATTCAACCTGGGTGTGCTTGTCTATGCCTCTTCTATCCTTCTGATGTTTGCCGGAGTTGAGATGTCGGGTTATTACGCAAGTCATGTCGATAACCCGCAGCGGAAATATCCCAAAGCGATGCTCCTGGCCACCCTGCTGATCTTCCTGTTGAGCGTGTTTGGCACACTGCCCATTGCTATAGTGATCCCGGCAGATAAGATCAGTCTGACCGGCGGGGTCATCCAGGTGATGGATACCATATTCACCTCCCTGGGCATACAATGGGTCACACCGATCATGGCTGTGCTTCTGGTGCTGGGTGGGGTTGCCCTGATGAGCGCCTGGATGCTGGGTCCACTTACCAGCATGGCACCTATCTCCAGGGCCGGATTTTTGCCCCCCCTCTTCAGGAAACAAAACAAGCACAAATCACCGGTTGGTCCCCTGCTGGTCCAGGGCGTCCTATCAACCCTCCTGATCCTTGCCATGGTATTCATCCCGAATATCAACACAGCCTACTGGATACTTACCTCCTTTACAACCACACTCCTGACCCTATACTACCTCCCCGTATTTGCTGCTGTGATCAAACTCAGATATACCCAGCCAGCTAAACCAAGACCATTCAAGATATGGGGAGGGACAGGTGGGGTCTGGATCATCTCGGGAATTGGATTTATAGCGACTGCTTTTACCGGATTCATAGCATTTAATAAACCCGACAGTATCACCCTGTTCACCAGTATGGAATACCTGCTGGTGATGATGACAGGAACCTTCATCTGGATGGTCCCTTACCTGATCTTCCGGTGGATCAGGAGGCCGGGGTGGAAAGTAGATGAATAAAAATTTCACTTTCGAGTACAGTCTCGTTCTTTTTTATACGCACAATTGACATAAGTAATATACTTTTGTATATCCGTTCTATTCAAATACCAAGCTCTATGAAAACAGATTACCTCTGCCCGCATTGCCAGTCTCACCTGGTCTGCTGCGATCACCTGATCCTGACCGTTGAATCGGAGGGAGGTGCCCAGCGGGGCCTGCTGCAGATGAATGTAACCCTGGGTGATTACTCGAATGTCAACCATCCTTCCTTCCGGTTCAAAGATGGAGAGATGGTGGATTTCTTTTGTCCGGTCTGCCGGGCTAACCTGAAGATGCCCGATATCAATGACAAACTGATCCACCTGATCATGAAACATGAAGATGGGAGGCAATACGATGTATTCTTTTCCCGTGTTGCCGGAGAACAATCCACCTTCAAGATCGACCAGGAGGATGTCATCCAACAGTACGGTAAAGATGCTTCTGCCTATGTGTCATACTTTACAACAAAGCTGAAAAAACAGATGAATCCGGAGGAATGACTTCGGTCAGACGGGTCGGATTTTTTCTTGTAACTCAGAGGTTGTTACATCCGGACTGATAACCAGGAAAGGTTTCAGATAAACGAGTTTATCCTTTTCCTTTCTCAAGCGCTCCTCTCCTCCACCGGTGATGTTCAGCATGATCACCGTATCCCGTGAAACCTTGTTTCCATGCACCGCCTGCATCAATGATGCCACGGCAACAGCTGCTGCCGGGTGTATGTCGATCCCCTCTTCATCCTCAAAGAGCCGGGCTGCTTCAGCAGCCTCCTCATTGGTAATGACTACCATTTCGCCCAGGGTATCGGAAAGCGCATCAAAGAGTCCTCCGATAATCCCATAGGGCGGTCGCCGGTTGGAAAGCACCTTGGCGTTGATTTGCAGCACCAGTTCCCGTGCTTTCTGATCTTCCATGGCAAACAATTCTCTTGATCCCGCTTGCCAGGCATCCACCATGGGGTGAAAAGGACAATTCTGAGAAAGGTAAAGTTTCATTTTATGGGAACCATAGCGCCCGTCGTTCAGGAGGCGGAGGTTGGCTTCCCAGGCGGCGATGGCACCGGTACCACTTCCCACCGCCTGGAAATAGACGTCGGGGATCCGGCCAATGGTTGTGGCGGCTGAAAGAACGGTTGTAGCCATCCCATCCCGTCGCGCCACATTTTTTGCACCTCCTTCCGGAATGAATCCTTCGAGCTGACATACCAGGTTGGAAAGGTGAATGGCATCGTAGTAATCGCATCCAGCAGGAGGGGAGATCAATGTTACACAATCGTTCAGGGGTTCATCAAACCAGAGTGCATCCAGCGTATCAACGGGAACCGAAAGCAACAAGGGGATC
>QYQJ01000184.1 GCA_007280875.1 Bacteroidota bacterium | reverse complement strand
GATCCGTTCCTGGACCCTGGAAGAAAAAGAGTTTGCTGCTTCCCTGGCTGACCTGGTGTCAGCCAAATACGAGGCCCTGGAGCGGGATTATTCGGAGAAAGAACTGAATAAAGCCAGGCTGCGGGCAGAGGAATCAGATCGCCTGAAAACCTCCCTGCTGGCCAACATGAGCCATGAACTTCGTACCCCGATGAATTCGATCCTCGGATTCTCCGAACTGATGCTCAATGATTCGGATGATCCTGAAGTGATTTTTTATACGAAAAAAATCCATGGGGCCGGAAAACGTCTGATGAATACCCTGCAGGCCATCCTGGAACTGGCCGATCTGGAAGCCACCCGATCGAAACTGATCCTCCGGGAGGTGGATCTGATGAAGGCGTTGACCAAAATCCTTGCTCCCTTTCAGGCTCTGGCGAGTGAGAAAGGGTTATATCTCGTAACGGAGTTTGCTCAACGCATCCACGTGCTGGCCGACGAAAACCTGCTTAAACTGGTCTTCCAGAACCTGATAGACAACGCTATCAAGTTTACGGAGAGCGGAGGCATTACCATTGAAACGGCGCAGAAAGAGAAGGACAAGACAGTGTGGGCACTGCTACAGATCAAGGATACCGGGATCGGTATTGCTTCAGACGACTTTGAACGGATCTTCCAGGAGTTCCGCCAGGCCAGCGAGGGGTATAACCGCCGCTTTGAAGGAACCGGGCTGGGATTGACCCTTTCCAGTAAGATGATCCGGATTATGGGTGGAGATATTACGGTGGAAAGCGAACTGGGACTGGGTACTATTTTTTCTGTCTGGTTGCCTCTGGTATCGGTTTCTGCCAGAAAAAAAGACCGGGCAGTATCGGTGGATGAAGGAAACGGGCTGCCCCCGGTAGTTAAGGTTCAGAAACCTCCTGCCCTGCCCCTGATCCTGGTGGTGGAAGATAACGATGACAATGCTGAAATTGTAAAACTCTATCTGAAATCGAAATACCGGATCGACCGTGCACCGGATGGGTATACAGCTCTTCAGATGGCTGACCAGAAACAGTACAAGGCAATATTGCTGGACATCAACCTCGGAACCGGCAAGGACGGGTTGAAGATTGCAACCGAACTGCGTGTTAAGAAATCATATACAAAGACACCTGTGATCGCGCTGACAGGATATACGATGAGCGAAGATAAAGAGAAGATCATGGAGGCTGGCTGTACGCATTACATTGCAAAACCCTTCACGAAATCGGAACTGGTGGGCGTACTGGCCTCGGCGCTGACGTAACCGGGTAATGCTCCCCGTTTATAGTTCGCTATTTAATAGCCCGTGAGACCTGGATAAAAGAGACTTCGATATCCCCGCCCTGGGGATAAAGACTGATCCAGTTGTTGTCTTCCCTGTACCAGGGATCCTGGTCTTTGACACTGATCAACCGCTCATTCACCTCCCGGTTACTGGTGATATTCCGGATTGCCAGCCCTCCGTTGGCATGGTCATCCCGGCCATACCGCAGTAAAACGCTGAAATTGTTAGCAGTCAGGTTTCTGACCTTCAGATAGATGAAATTATTTCTCCGGGAGGCTATATTGACCGGATCAAAGGGGAATTTCTGCTCCTCGCCTGCCTTGATGACCACCGGTGAATTGAGGACATCGGCAATGGCATTTTCCGAAATGGTCTTCCGGATCTTGGCAATCATCTCACGCGGATACTCCTCCATGGGTAAGAACCCGACTGCCCGGGTATAGGCATCGATCGCCCGGTCGTATTCGAAGGTGTTGAAAAATCCATCCCCCTCTCCCACCGCTTTGTCGTAATCAGCTTTGTTGGCCCGGTAAATGCTGTCGATCCGGGCATTGGTCACACGCAGCCGGGCTTTCGGATAGGTTTCATCCGGGAAGAGATCCAGCGCCTGCTGGTAATTCTCCCTGGCCTTGATATATTCCCTGAATGCCAGAAACTGATCCCCGTTGCTCACTAGTTTGTCGAATGTTTGCCTGCGGCCCTGGATCTCGGCAAGGAGTTGGTTTACCTCTTTGATCTTTTCCTTCGGGTAGGTCTCTGTGGGTTTGATCAGGGAGGCATTCTGATAGGCCTCCCTGGCCGACTCATACTGCTGCCCGGTCAATAACCCATCAGCCAGGGCAATGGCCGCCTGGTACTCTTCATTCCGTCTTCTGATCTCGGCCTGGATGTGGTCGATCTCCTCGATCTGCTCCTTCCAGTAGCTCTTCTCGGGTCGTAATTCCCCGGCCCTGGAATAATCCACCCGTGCCGAATCATAGGATTTTACTCCAAGAAGCCGGTCGGCCCGGGCAATGATCTCCCGGTACTCCTGGTCGATCCGGAGCTGCCGGGCAATCTCCTGTTTGATAGAATCTGCCTCCCGGATTTTTTGTCCCGGATAGGTTTCTGCTGGCTTCATCTCCATCGCCCGCTGATAAGCCGCAATGGCGGGATCCCATGAACGGCCGGAGAAGAGTCTGTCGCCCGTCGCCACCTCTTCCCGATATCGATTGTCCAGGACTTGCTGACGATTGAGCTCCTCTATCGCAGCGTTGATCTCGCTCACTCTGCTTTTCGGATAGGCTTCTTCCGGCTTGAGTCTCATTGCCTCTTCAAAAGCATTTTTCGCAGGAGTCAGGAAACCACCGGCCAAAAGACTGTCGCCCCGGCCAATGGTTTGAGCATACTGTGCTTCCAGAGCGTCCTTCTGTGCCATCTCTTGAAGAATGTTGTCAATTTCTGATACCTTCCCGGAGGGATAACGCTCCCCTGGTTTAAGTTCAAGCGCTTGCCGGAATGTGGTCTGCGCTGACGGATAGTCTTTTTCACCAAACAACTGGTCACCGGATTGGATCAGATGAGCGTACTGTTCATCCAGCGCCCGCTGAAGCCGTGTAATCTCCGCGAGTTTCTGATCTATAATAGCCAGTTGCTGAGCAGGATAGGATTCGTCGGGCTTCACTGACCGAGCCTGTTGATATAGTTCACGGGCCTGCTCCCATGAACTGTCTTTAAAGAATTGATCGCCACTTGCAATCGCCTGTTCATACTGCTCGTTGAGCGACTGCAACCGGGCCTGTTCGGAAAGAATGACATCAATCTCCGAGATCTTCCCGGCCGGATACTCCCCACCGGGTTTCAATGCCAGCGCGTTCTGATAGGCCGATTTAGCCGGTCGGTAAGCCTGCGAAACCAATAGGCTGTCCCCTGCTGCAATGGCGGCAGCATAGTCGGATTCTAGTTTTTCCGACCTTGCAATTCCCTCGAGGATGGCATCGATCTCTTTGATCTTCTGCTGCGGATAGAGATCAGCCGGCTTAATGGCCAGGGCGTTTTCGTATTCGGCTTTCGCCTGGGCCAGGGCTTGCTCAGCAAAAAGCTTATCAGCATTCGCCACAGCGGAGCGATAAGCATCCTCCATGGCCAGTTCATTTGCCTGCTGGTCCCCAACCCCGGCCTCTGTTTTAGCGATCATCGCCCGGGGATAGGATTCATTCGGTTTGACCTGCAACGCCAGCTGGTAATTCTGACGGGCCCTGATAAAGTTCTTCGCTATGTAGAAACTGTCGGCCAGGTTGACATACTGCTCGAAAGCGGCATTGGACTTGGCAATCCCGGCCAGGATTGCATCAATCTCCCGGATCCTGTCGGCCGGATATTGCTCCTGCGGTTTTATGCCCTGCGCCTCTTCATAGGCCGACCGCGCATCCGGATACCGGGTCTCGGTAAACAGCTTATCGGCCAGTGCAATTGCTTCAGTATAGGCCTCCTGCAGCGCAGCCAGTTGAGCCAGAATCTGTTGAAGTTCGGCTATGCGTTCCCGGGGATACGGTTCTTCGGGTTTTTGCTTAAGGGCTTTCTGGTACTCCGGGAGAGCCCGTTGATAGCCGGCCGAGTTATAGTACCTGTCTCCAGCTGTGATAGCTTCCTTGTACAGTTCTTCCCGCACCTGCTGATCCACCATGATCTTGATGATGGCGTTGATTTTCTCTTTCGGGTAGGCCTCCCCGGGCAGGATCCGGCCGGCATTCTCGTACTCGGCCTTCGCTTTTTCATAATCCCCTGCATTGAAGAGTTTATCAGCACTGGCCAGGGTAACATCATAGAGGATATTCTGTGCTTTTTGCGAACGCAGTAACTCCATGGTCCGGTTCAACTGCTCACGGGCATAGGGATCATTGGGTGCCCTGTTCAGCGCCAGCTGATAAGAAGATTTGGCGTTGAGATAATCCTTCTTGCCGAAGTAGTCATCGGCCAGGATGATCAGCTGCAGGTAAAGGCTGTCGGATGATGAAGAGTGCGAGGTATACGTGGTGTCGGGAACCTGCTGGTCTCTGGAACTATTCCCCAAAAGAGGAAGAAAAAGCGGACAGGCAAAAGCCAGTGAAGCAACAAAGAGGAGAAGGACAATCAGGGACCGGGATCTCAACCGTAAACATCTGTTCATAACTTATCAACGCTGGTTCTGTACATTAATTTTACAGGAGATCAATTATCGATAATTCCATCCCGGATGGTCAGTTTTCGGTCGGCCATATTGGCGAGTTCCTCGTTGTGTGTAACAATGACGTAAGTTTGATTGAAATGATCCCGAAGACTAAAAAATAACGTATGAAGTTCAACTGCTGAAGCTGAGTCCAGGTTCCCGGAAGGTTCGTCAGCAAGAATCACCCCGGGATTATTGATCAGCGCCCGGGCAACAGCCACACGCTGCTGCTCTCCTCCCGACAACTCGGAAGGCTTATGGTCGGCACGCTCCTCAAGTTTCATGAAGGAAAGGAGTTCCCGGGCCCGCTTTTTTGCCTCCCGCTTGGATAACCTGGCGATGAAAGCCGGGATACAAATGTTTTCCAGGGCCGAGAATTCCGGCAACAGATGGTGAAACTGAAAGACAAACCCGATCTGCCGGTTCCGGAACTCGGATCGCTTTTTCTCACTCATAGCCTGGATGGAGATCCCTCCCATCTCAACCACACCGGAGTCGGCTTTATCAAGGGTTCCCAGGATGTGAAGCAGGGTCGATTTCCCCGCTCCCGAAGCCCCCACGATGGAGATGATCTCCCCTTTACCGACCTCCAGGCTGATTCCCTTCAGCACCTTAAGCGAACCAAATGATTTGTGAATATCCCGTGCAAGAATCATATTCTCCGGATAAACGGCAAAGTTACTAATGTTATTTTGAAAATAGGATCCTTTCCAGTACTTTTGGAATCTCGTAAAATACCGATATCCGTATGAATCTGCACGAATTCCAAAGCAAAAGGCTCCTCAGGAATAACGGCGTACCCGTACCCGAGGGGATTGTTGCCAGCACCGTTGAAGATGCGGTGAAAGCTGCTGAAGTGATCCAGAACACAACCAGTTCCGACAAATGGGTGATTAAAGCCCAGGTC
>QYQJ01000174.1 GCA_007280875.1 Bacteroidota bacterium | reverse complement strand
TTGTTAAGCTTGTTGACCAAATTCTTGCAGCAAAAAAATCAGACTCATCAGTAGATACAACTGAATTAGAAAATTATTTAGATGTGATGATTTATCATTTGTACGAACTTACATATGAAGAGGTTAAAATAATAGATTCGGATTTTTGGCTGAGTGAGGAGGAATATGACAAATTGGGATGAAGTAAATACTAGGTTTCTGGAGATAACAGAGGTTTACTAACGTAACAAATCACTTAGATTTTACCCACTGCAGGCAAAACGTAAGCTCCCCCTCATGGTTCGGCATCCTCGTTTTTCTGAAAGATCTGTCTCCTGATTTCTTCCGTATCGATGCCGAAGTCTTTAAGGTATGCGTTTGCGATGTCGCTAAAGAGTTGCTGGCCCTTTTGAAGAACGGTCTTTATCCTGTGGAGATGGGCGACAGCCGTCTTTCGACCATCATCAGTCTGAAGGTCTGTTGTGTAGTCGAGGAAGAAGCCGTGCATCAGCCGGTTACGTGTGACTCTGATTTGCTCGAGAAAAGTCTTAATCTCCGGTAAAATCAGGTTCGATTTCTGAAGGGGATTGAGGAGTTGACCAAAGGTTTTCTTGCTCCAGTCTTCCTGAAATCTGAGCAGATCGAGTCTCGTGAGCGAGACGCCCTGAGTGACTGAGTCAATCATCCAGATGGAGATAAGGTCGTATTCCATGAGCTGCGCATGATATGCCGCTTCGCCATACGCCAAGAAGACGTCCTTGATTTCAGTGTGAGTTTTCATCTTCTTTGCCGAACAACTAAAATCAGCCACGAGTCTAAAGAGTTGGTTGGATTGCCTTTTTGGGCCGTTCATGATGGCATATCTATGCGTATGACCCCGACGGTTTGTTGTAATCACAGGCATCAATAAGCACAATATTCCGATCGTCTTCGAGATTTAGCCGTTTAAGTATCCGGTGAACTTTGTTGTATTCTACGTCATCAAAATATAGTATGACCTTAATGGATGGATGAGTGGTGTCGCTTGCCGCTTCGTATATCTTGCACTGTTTCTCAAGATTTCTCTCTAATTGTGTATTCTTTGCTAGTTTGAATTCTACGATGGTCTTATCAGTAACTCCTCGAGAGACCTTGAAATCTGCTGGTCCACGTCCGTCATTTGCTTCCCTAGTGACATCTGACGAGGTTGCATACCATGTTAGCCTGTACAAAATCTGTAAATCTGCTTCACGCTTAAGCGGTGCTCCGTTAACATAAAACAGTTTGTGGCCTCCCTTGTTTTCGATGATGTCTTTAAGAAATATCACTCGCTGGCGTGCTTCTTCATGAGTGTTGTATGGAAGAAAATAAAAGCCTCCTGGATCAAGGAATTGAGATACCAGCAAACGTACCTGATTTATGAATATGTTTTCGGCTTCTCGCACTCGTGCTTTCGCATAGGATACGGCTTGATCTCCACTGTCTTCCTTATTGCGAATATAATAATCAAGTACCTGCGGGAAATGTTCCACCGCTCTGCCAATAGCCTCTCGAACCTCTTTTCTTTTTACCTTCGGACCACGCGGAATTGTTCTTACAAGATAGTCATTAACCTGAGCGCGAAGTGTGGCATCAGGCAGAGCATTTGCTATCTCAGGAAACCGGTCGAGAAGCTCTGGACGGTTTATCCATGCTTCATCTTTTGTGAGAATATCTTTTGGCGTTAGTAAAATAAAATCATCATGCGGGTATGGTAGCTTAAAATTAAGATAGGGTAGCTCGAATGATTCTGTGATCCAAGAGCGAGTATCATAGTTGAATCTTACTTTTCTAAGAGCAACGTGCCGACGCTGAGAAGCATCAAGGTACCTAAGGGCAAAATCTTGTGTGTAATTCGCCAAATAGTCTTTGATTAGATTTGTGGTGAAATCACTTATATTGTCCCGACCTACACCGTCTCTAATAAGGCATAGTTTCTCAATATGGCTACTCCTGGTAACTACTTCATCTCCAAAATCGCGAAAGACATGATTTAGATTTCGGTGTAGGACTGTGGCGAAATCCATTCCAAGGCCCCGCCCCTCATTTCCGGCTCTGCTAAACCCAAGCCAGTTCTGTTTAACCTCGGGAAATGTAAACCATTCCTTCAACAGCGGGATTGGCACTTCACCAGCCAAGGATACTTCTTTCAGAAATCTCATGTAATTGATAATTCTGTTGTGGAGTTGTTGATAAGCCTCGTTTTCGCTGTTGAACAACAGAAAAGGATCAACAAAAAGCGGGAGGTCATTTATGAGCGAAACATCAAAAGCCCCGTGCTCCTCCATGATTTCTGGGGACAAAGAAAAGTAGTCAGAAAAATATATCTCGGTCATCTTCTTTTACACACCCAACATTTATTCTACCACGAATATACGTATAATATTCCTGGATGAAACATATATATTATAGCAAAATTTTTGTAAGATGCCCGATGACTCGATACGCGATCCCGGATCCTTTTTGCTGGTTACATGGTGCCGTGATGTTGTGGTATCATTCCTCATTTTCTTCTTCCCTCGTCCCTCGTCCCTCGTCCTTTGTCCTTCGTTCTATCCTGATCCTGGCGTCAACGACCACAATGGAATCCCCCTCTCCGAGTAAAGGGTTGAAATCGAGTTCAACAATCTCCGGAGCTACCTGCAGCAATGCTGAAAGTCTCACCATAATACCGGCAAACACCTCTTCGTTCACTCCCTGCCGGCCACGAATCCCCTGGATGATCTTATATCCCTGCAACCGGCGGATCATGTACAAGGCCTCGTCCAGCCCCAGCGGGGCAAGTCCGACCGACGTGTCTTTCAGAACTTCAATAAAAATCCCTCCCAATCCGCAGAGGATCAGATGACCGAAACCCGGTTCATATTTCGCACCCATGAACAGCTCGGTTCCTGATAACATGGGCTGAAGTAAGATACCGGTCGTCTCCGGGATCTGCATCATCCGTTCAAATTCTTTCAGCAGGGTATCTTCATCCTGAACATTTAACACCACACCGCCCATATCCGATTTGTGGACAGGGCCAACCACCTTCATCACGATCGGAAATCCCAGTTCTGCTGCGGCTGTTTTCAAACCGTCAGGGGTGGTTACCACGGCTTCCTTTGCCCGTGGTATCTGACAGGCGTCAAGTAATCCCTCAACCTCAGCCGGAGAGATGAATCCTTCCGTTGCGTGATCTATAATTTCCCGGATCCGAGGTTCGTCAACAGGAGGGTGTTCCGGGTCCAGGGAGGCAGGGGGAGGTGTATAGTAAACGCGCGCAAGCGCTTTTGCGAAGAGGACCTCCTGGGGGAAATAGGTATGGCCCCAGCTGATGAAGTCTTTGATCTCCTCACCGGCTGTCATGACGGACGGAAGGATGGGAAAAATGGGTTTCTTGCAAATCTTCATCTTCTCATCAATGATCCCGTACTCATTGAATACCCTGTCCAGTCCGGGTGTCCCGAAAATCACGACAATACCGTCAATTTCCTCAAACTTGTTCTCTGCATAATCAATGATCATGGAGAGCTGTTCTGCATTGCCGGTAGCCAAAAAATCGATCGGATTGGCGACCGATGAACCCGGATGAAGATGTTTATGCAACTCAACAGCATTAGGCCCTTCCAGTTGAGGAACCCCCAACCCGTTTGCCGACAGGGCATCCGTGAGCATAATGGCAGGACCCCCGGCATGGGTGATAATGGCTATGTTTTCCCCCTTGAGTACCGGGAATTTAAAAATAGATGCCACATTGATCAGTTCATTCCTTCCAAAACATCGAACGATGCCTGCTTTCCGAAACAGAGCTTCCACTGCCGCATCCGGTCTTGCCAGCGCCCCCGTATGGGAAGAAGCGGCCCTCGTTCCCGCTTCAGAAGTGCCTGCTTTGATGGCGGCAATCTTGCATCCTTTCCGGATCAGGGATGAGGCATGTTTCAACAACATATCAGGCTTGGTGATGGTTTCCAGATAGAGTAACTTATTGAGCGAACTGGAAGCAGGATCAAAAGTCTCATCCATATACTGAAGGATATCTTCCACACCGGTCTGGGCGCTGTTCCCCACAGAGAAAACACGTGCAAATCTCATCCCTATAGGAATTCCCGCCTCCATGATAAAACAGGCTGTAGCCCCTGAACCCGAGATAAAATCAAATCCGCGGGGATGCAATATGGGGATGGGCCGGGTAAAGACACCTGCATAAAATGGGGAAAGAACACCGATGCAGTTGGGACCGATCAGCGAACCATTGACGCTGTTGACAATTTGTACCAACCGCTCTTCCAGTATTTTTCCCTCCTTACTCTCTTCACTGAAACCGGCCGAAATGACAATGAATGCCCGTGTATTCTTTTCCCGTGCAAGAATTTCCACCACATCTACGACAAATTTGGCCGGGATGACGATGATCGCAAGATCTACTTCAGGCAATAATGCCGGGTCCTTATAACTTGGGATTCCCTGCACCATTTCCAGTTTCGGATTCACTACATAAAGATTCCCCCGGTATCCTGTTTCAATCAGGTGCTGAAGGACGGCTCCACCGGGTTTATGCCAGTCGTTTGATCCCCCGACTACAACAATGCTACGGGGTTTGAGAAGTTGTTCGGTTATCATAGTCTGAAGAGATTTAGCGGTAAAAATACTAAAAAGTTATCGTATTTTTATAGCCCCTATTTGTCTCATGAAGAAACAGGTTATTGATTTACGGAGCGACACGGTAACCCGGCCTTCCAGGGGGATGCTGGATGCAATGTTTGCTGCAAAGGTTGGGGATGACGTATTCGGCGATGATCCGACCGTGATCGCACTGGAAACGAAAGCAGCTGTCCTGTTCGGTATGGAAGCTGCCCTGTTCTGTCCTTCCGGAACCATGACCAATCAGATCGCCGTCAAAGTCCACACCCGGCCAGGCGATGAAGTAATCTGTGATGCCGGTGCACATGTATATACCTACGAAGGAGGTGGAATTGCCTTTAACTCAGGGGCATCCGTACGGGTAATCCAGGGTGACCGTGGACGTATTACGATGGAGCAGGTGGCCTCCTGTGTCAATCCCACCGACATCCATTTCCCGGTATCCCGGCTGGTGGTAGCCGAAAATACCTCCAACCGGGGGGGCGGCAGCTATTACGATCAACAGGAGCTGGAGCGGATCAGTCTGTTTTGCCGGGAACACTCGCTCAGGTTCCACCTGGATGGAGCCCGCTTCTTCAACGCTATGATCGCCACGGGGAATGATCCGTTGCAAACCGGAAAACTGTTTGATTCCATCTCAATCTGCCTGTCCAAAGGACTTGGTGCTCCGGTAGGATCGGTATTACTAGGCACCGGTGAATTCATCCACCAGGCCAGACGGGTCCGGAAAGTACTTGGGGGAGCCATGAGGCAGGCAGGCTACCTGGCAGCTGCCGGTATCTTTGCCCTTGACCATCACATCAACCGCCTGGAAGAAGATCATGACCGGGCTAAACGAATCGGCCGGCTGCTGGAAGCATGTCCGTTTGTTACCCAGGTAGTTCCGATCGAAACAAACATTTTGGTGTTTACCCTTTCCGGAATGATGCCCGATGTCGAATTCCTCAACTACCTCAAAGAAGAAGGGATTCTGGCTTTGGGATTCGGACCGCAAACCATCCGGATGGTTACCCATCTCGACATCACGGAACCCATGGTGGGAAGACTGGCTGAGGTCTTGAAGAACTGTCAGATGTAATTCGTCGCACAGGGTTCACTCTCCAGTTCGAGTTCCAGGGTAGCGTGCTGGATGTTCAGTTTCAGTAATGCCTGCTGGATGTTCAGCTTCAACGGTTCAAAAGAGGAAAGTGGAAAATCGGCCGCTACCACAATGTGCGCTGTCAGGGCGTTTTCGGTCGTACTCATCGCCCAGACATGGATGTGATGTACACTCCGGACCTCCGGCAGGTGTTCAATGGATATTTTTACTCGATCCAGGTCGATTCCGCGGGGCACCCCGTCCAACGCCAGAATGGTGCTGTCGCGAAGCAGGCTCCAGGTGGAGAAGAGGATAATCCCAACGATGGCGAGACTGATAACCGTATCCAGCCAGTACCAATGGGTAAACCCAATGACGATCCCGGTGCCCACTACACCCAGGGAAACCAGGGCATCTGCCGCCAGGTGAAGAAAAGCGCCCCTGATATTGAGATCCTTCTCCCGGTTTTTGAAGAAGAGCAGCGCTGTGACCGAGTTTACGACGATCC
>QYQJ01000067.1 GCA_007280875.1 Bacteroidota bacterium | reverse complement strand
TCCCCTTCAAGGGGAGGGAGGCAGGGAGGGGTCACCAGCCGAGTAGGGTTATCCCAATCGTCCACGGATATAATTCGGGACCTTGGTTTTTCTGGAACATGGGGGTCACAGAGCAGGTGGCAAATAGGTTCAGATAGGACCAGCCGATTCTTACGGTAGCATCCAGTTTGAAGGGATTCAGATGATAGGGACCGTGATTCCGGATCACTGCATTATCTGCGTAAAAAGAGGCCACCTTGATCCCTTTAGCATCCGTCAGGTAATAGGTGTCCTGCCACTGATAGAGGCGTTGTTTCTGATACGACTGAAGCCGTAATCCGCCGATCACACCAAACGTAAAATGGAAACTGTTCAGCCGGTGACCGGGATTGGTCTGGTATTCAAATAACAGAGGGAGCGTGATGTATGAAACGAAGAGTTTGTTTACCTTCATTCCTACGTTATTCCCTTTGTCGTTGATGGTGTTGTATGCCACCAGAGAGGTCGAATCACCGATCCAGGTGCAGGAGCCTGAGAAATAATAGTTGTGCATGGAAAAACCAAGCCCTGAAGTGAATCCGAATTTGTTTCTTGCAATGTTGACATTCAATTCCAAAGGATTAATGTTTATCATCAGGGAGCGGGCTGTATTGGTATTCAGGTACTGATACCCTGGCCCGAAGTCCATGTTCAGGTCCTTATTCACGTATCCGTTCCAGCCAAAATCAATTCCCCCCCAATGGCCGTTGTATTTCCCTTTCTTGCAATAAAAGGGGAAGGTCCCCCAGTTGGTACCGCCATAGCAGTGTTTGTAATCTTTTTTATTGATATAAATAACAACGGAGTCATCCCCTTCATGTTGGATCTTGACTCCGGTGACAATGATTTCAGACTTGTCGTGAGTGCATTTGTGTTTGTGCTGCTCATCTTCCTGTCCCTTTGATTTCCCGGGTAGAATGAAGATCATGACGACCGCCAGTGCGATGGAAAGAAGTACCTGTCCTTTTTTCATAATGCGAATGATTTTGGTGCAATGGAATAAGACGAAGTTTCGGGAATAAAGTTACAGAAATTTTTAAAATCTAGCTGTCGAGCTTCAGCACTGCCAGGAAGGCTTTCTGGGGGACTTCGACATTGCCGATCTGGCGCATCCGTTTTTTTCCCTTCTTCTGTTTTTCGAGAAGTTTGCGTTTCCGGGTTATGTCGCCTCCGTAACACTTGGCGGTCACATCTTTCCGGACGGCTTTCACGGTTTCACGGGCGATGATTTTGGCTCCGACGGCGGCCTGAATGGCCACATCGAATTGCTGCCTGGGGATGAACTCCTTTAGTTTCAAACAGAATTTTCGCCCGAATTCGTAGGCATGGTCCCGGTGAAGCAGCGTGGAAAGTGCATCCACCGGCTCGCTATTGAGCAGGATGTCGAGTTTGATCAGGTCGGCCTCCTTGAATCCCGACTGGTAGTAGTCGAACGAGGCGTACCCTTTGGAGATGCTTTTCAGTTTGTCATAGAAGTCGAAGACGATCTCTCCGAGCGGGAGTTCGACCGTGAGTTCAGTCCGGTCAGTCGTCAGGTAGACCTGATTTTTCAAGGTGCCCCGCTTGTCGATACAGAGTCGCATGATGGCTCCGACATATTCCGACCGGCTGATGATATTGGCTGAGATGTAGGGTTCTTCGATGTGATCGATACTGGTGAATTCGGGCAGCCCGGATGGGTTATGCACCTCGATGATTTCTCCTTTGGTGGTGAAGACTTTGTAGGAAACGTTGGGAACGGTCGTGATCACATCCATGTCGAATTCCCGGTCGAGCCGCTCCTGGATGATCTCCATGTGGAGCAATCCCAGGAAGCCGCAACGGAATCCGAACCCCAGGGCAGCTGAAGATTCGGGTTCAAAGGAAAGGGAGGCATCGTTCAACCGAAGTTTCTCCAGAGAGTCACGCAGCTCTTCATATTCGTCCGCGTCGACGGGATAGATCCCGGCAAAGACCATCGGCTTTACCTGTTTGAAGCCATCAATCGCCTGGCTGCAGGGGCGTGCCACCTGGGTGATGGTGTCCCCAACCTGAACCTCCTTGCTTGTTTTGATCCCTGAAATGATGTACCCGACATTTCCGGCTGTCAGCAGTTCGCGCGACTCCATGTGGAGGCGCAGGATACCAATCTCATCGGCTTCATAGTGCCGCCCGCTGTTCACGAACTTCACTTTGTCCCCTTTGCGGATGGATCCGTTGAAGATCCGGAAGTAAGCAATGATGCCCCGGTAGGAGTTGAATACCGAGTCAAAGATCAGAGCCTGAAGGGGAGCTTCCGGATCTCCTTTAGGGGGAGGTATTGTATGGACGATCTGTTCGAGGATCTCTTCGATCCCATGCCCGTATTTCGCACTCGCTTCAATGATCTCATCCCGCTTGCATCCGAGTGTTTCGACTACCTGGTCTTTCACCTCCTCGATCATCGCACTTTCCATATCGATCTTGTTCAGCACAGGGATGATCTGCAGGTCGTGGTCCACAGCCATATAAAGGTTGGAGATGGTTTGGGCCTGGATACCCTGGGTGGCGTCCACCACCAGGAGAGCTCCTTCGCAGGCTGCGATAGCCCGGGATACTTCGTAGGAGAAATCCACATGCCCGGGAGTATCGATCAGGTTCAATGTATATTCTTCACCATCCAGGGTATAGTTCATCTGGATAGCGTGGCTTTTGATGGTAATTCCCCGCTCCCGCTCCAGATCCATATTATCCAGTATCTGATCCTGATAATCCCTTTCAGAGATGGTCCGGGTCATCTCCAGCAGACGATCAGCCAGGGTACTCTTCCCGTGATCAATATGGGCGATGATGCAAAAATTGCGGATATTTTTCACGGTGCAAAGATACCGAAATCCGAATTCGAAATACGAAACTCGAAACTCGAAACCCGAAACCCGAAACCCGAAACCTACCGCAGAATCGTTACCGATCCGTGGAGGGTGTTTTTGGCCAGGCCGGTGAGAGTGATCTCATAGACGTCGCACACGTAAAAATAGACGCCGTCGCTGCAAAATTGGTGGGTGGTCAGGTCACGGGCGTCCCAGTTGATATCGGGATCCTGGGTCCGGAAGACCTCCTTCCCCCAGCGGTTGAAGATCGTCAGGTCAATGTGATCGACCGATGTGTAGGCAAAAGGTTGGAGCAGGTCATTATGCCCGTCACTGTTTGGAGTGAAAGCACGGGGGAGACGGTAAACCGGACAATCGGTATACTCGACGCAGAGCATGTTACTCAATGTACTTTGATTTCCAACCGAGTCGATGGCTGTCACACCATAACATCCCACGATCGACTGTACCGGTTTATGTTCGTAAACGGTATCGTTGATGGTGAACAGGGAATCGATGACCGTAAGTTGCTGGTTCTTATCAGGAGAGTACCAGATGTAATATTTTACGATATCGAAAATACAGGTGTCGTTGGGATTGGTCCAGGAGAGGATGTTGGTGGCCTTGTCACAGTCGGTGTGGATGGAAAGCACCGGGGCACAGGGAGGGAGATCATCCACTGGTGTTCCACATGTACTTTGAGAGAGGTTGATAATGGGTTCCACAAAGCCTCCCCCGGAATAGGTTCCCCGACTCCGAATGAAATAGCAGTAGGTAGCCCCGTTGACAAGCCCTTTATCCGTATAGGCGGGCGCAGAGGAGAATCCGATGGAATCAAACCCATTTTGCAGTTCATTATACCTGAAGATCGTGTAGGTGAGATTGGTCCACGGGACGTCCACATTCCAGGTAAGAACCAGCCGTTTGTCGGTGGGATGAATGCGGAGGAACATGGATGCGGCATCCTGTGAAGACCCGATCAGGAAGTGCATCCCTGGTGTTTCGTTATACAGGTCGATGCGGTAGATGAAAAAATGGTTTTCCGTATCGAGGAGGGTGTCGACGTACAGGGTATCGTTGAGATCGTAATAGGTCTGGATCGGGATGAACGTTTCCGGCTGATCCGACCGGGCCCGGCTGACGACGTAGGAGTATGGGCCCGGAGCCTGGATCGTATCCAGTTCAGTGGGTTTGGACCAGGCCAGGTAAAGCGATCCGGTTTCCGGATCCGTGGTCCGGATACTGACATTGGTGATCACCGGCACATCTTTCTTCAGGATAGCACAGGCTTCGTTGGACGCATACCCTTCCACCTGATCGGGGTAATAGGCTGTGACCAGGTAGCAGTATTTTATTCCCGGATTGAGACCCTGGCCGTTGTTATTATCCAGGTAAGAGGTCTGATCCAGGCCCGCGAGTGTAGCTATCCGGCTGTACCCCAGGTAAGGGGGCACACCAATTTCACAATAACCGGGAATAAACCCCGACGAATCGGCTTTACGGTAGATATGGAATCCTGTCGCGTTTGGACAGGAGTAAGTATCCCAGTTGAGGGTGATCGTAGTGCCCAGGGGAGTTGCCGTCAGGTTTTCCGGCGCCGGACCGACCACGCGAATATGCATGGATTTGATATCTGTCAGACTCACCGGTTTGCTATTGTCCTGGGCTTTGAAAAAAACCTGGTAAGGATTGATCTTTACATGGTTGCAAACGGTTTGCCAGCTAAAGGTAGCGGTCACATGGGCGGAATCGGTAGCAGGGTTGGGGATCATTTTGGCGGGATGGTCCGAAATTAAAAAAGGTCCGCCAGTGGCCGTGAGGGTCAGCCGGTTGGAATCAGGATCAACTGCGTGAACAGGAAAAGTGAGCAGATGTCCTGCCTCCACACAGGTATCCTGAAGGGGATCGATGACCGGTGGCTTGTTGTTGCAGGCGATCACGATGATCTGCATATCCCGCAACACGCTTCCGATCTTTACGCCATCGCGCCACTCCTCCACCAGAATGGCAACGTTGTATTCGCCTTGTTGGGGTGGCGTGACCCAGAGAAAGTCACCGGTTACCGGATTCAATGTCAGGGAATCGGAGGCAGGAGGAAGGGTATAACCCGGAATGGGCAGTCCCATAGCTCCCATACAGGGGACCAGACGGTAGGAGAGGCTGTCGCCATCCTCATCCCAGGCCCCGGGATTATGGAGAAAAGGCTGATTGACACAGGCATTGTCAATGGGAGGCAGCAGCAGAACCGGAGAGTTGTTGTAGCCCCCGATAAAGGGATTGATCAACAGTTCGGAATAGATGAAGAGCGGGACATTGATCGAATTGGGGATGTTGAGAATCCCCCCGTTCCGGTTTGGATCCTCGCAGGAAATCGTATAATTGGCAGGGCCCGGGAAGGTATGCTCTCCCACATAGCGGTTGTAAGAGATCTCGTTCGGCAGGTAGGTGATCTCCACCCGGGGAATTTCGCTGGCGGTTCCGTCGCCCCAGTGGATGGTCAGATAATCACGGTAAGCATTGGCCGGACTGGGCGTAAAGGTATAGGAGATAAGGGTGATCCGGTAGGTCAGTCCCGCAAGGTGTTTATAAGTTATTTCGGCTGCCCGCTGGTGGGTGGCGATGAGCGATACAGGATACGCGATCAGGGGCAGGAGGGGAATTAGTAACCGGTGGCAGGAACGGACAGACATGGAGCATGAAAGGTTCAGGAAACGCTGATCAAAAGTACTAATTTTCTCAATCTAAATTTTAACTACTTTTGCAATCTCAAGAGTTTCAGAAGACTAGGCATGTATCATTTTGATTCGGAAGAGGAAAAGAAAGAGATTCTTCGCCGTTACCGGTACCTGATGAAGGTTTGGATCCCCAAAAGGGAGGCTGACAGGCGGATGGTCAGGAAGGCCTTTAACATGGCTCTGGAAGCGCATAAGGATATGCGGCGACTGAGCGGAGAGCCTTATATCTATCATCCACTCGATGTAGCCATCATCTGCAACCAGGAGATAGGTCTTGGGATGACCTCTATCATTTGTGCCCTGTTGCATGATGTGGTCGAGGATACGGAATTCACCCTGGAAGATATCCGGGGACTTTTCGGAGACAAGGTTTCCTCTATTATTGACGGCCTCACCAAGATCAAAGGGATTTTCGATCAGCAGACCGCCTCGATCCAGGCCGAGAATTTCCGGAAGATGTTGCTGACTCTTTCCGACGACGTTCGGGTGATCATCATCAAACTTGCCGACCGGCTGCATAACCTGCGCACCCTGGATGCCTTACCGGAGGAGAAACGGCTGAAGGTAGCTTCTGAAACCATTTACCTGTATGCGCCTCTTGCCCACCGGTTGGGGCTTCATGCCATTAAAACCGAAATGGAAGATCTGGCGATGAAATATACTGATCCGGAGATCTATGAAGCCATCTCGAACAAATTAAAGGAGTCGGAACGGGAGCGGATCCGCTTTATCAACAAGTTTATCGAGCCCATCCGGAAAGAGATGACCGAAAAGGGCATCCTGTTCAGCATCTCAGGCAGGGAGAAATCCATCTCCTCCATCTGGGAGAAGATGAAGAAGAAAGAGGTGCCCTTTGAAGAGGTCTATGATGTTTTTGCGATCCGGATTATCCTGGACTCTCCCCCTGAAACAGAGAAGGCCGATTGCTGGAAGGCCTATTCCGCGGTAACCGACATTTACCGGCCGAACATGGAGCGGTTGCGTGACTGGATCTCGATTCCCAAAGCAAATGGATATGAGGCATTGCATACGACGGTCATGAGCCATACCGGAAGGTGGGTAGAGATCCAGATCCGGTCGAAGCGGATGGATGAGATCGCGGAAAAAGGATATGCTGCTCACTGGAAATACAAGGATTCTATCAAAATGAGCAGCCAGCTGGAACGGTGGCTCGACCGTATCAAGGAGATGCTGGATTCACCCGGAGAAGATGCGCTTGCTTTCATCCACGATATCAAAGGGTATTTCTTCCTGGACGAGATCTCCCTATTTACTCCCCAGGGGGAGTTACGTACCCTTCCGGCCAATAGTTCTGTCCTCGATTTTGCTTTTGCGATCCACTCAGAGATCGGTAATACCTGCATTGGAGCAAAAGTGGATAAAAAGCTGGTGCCGATAAACACCATTCTCCAGAACGGACAACAGGTAGAGATCATCACCTCTTCAAAGCAGTCGCCCCGGGAAGAGTGGCTGAATTATGTTGTAACCACCCGGGCGAAAAGCAATATCAAACAGAGCGTCAGGGAGTATAAAAAGAAATTTTACGATACCGGCCAGGAGAAAATGAAAGGATGGTTTGAGAAGATGAATATTGAGGTCTCACCTGAAAACTTCAGGTATTTTCAGGCAGTCAATAATTTTTCTTCTATACCCGATCTTTTCTTTGCAGCAGCCCAGGATAAAATCGGGATCAAGGATGTGAAAGCATTTGCTACTGCACATGTGAAAAGTGGTTGGCTTACATTTCTTACTAAACCGGGTGCCAAACCCAGACCGAAAGAGATTATCTCATCTGCCCGGGAACCGGAGAGAACTCCGGCTGCTTCTCCCTCCGGCAGTGCGGAATCCGGGAAGGGAAACCGGGGTTTCGAAGTGGCTCTATGTTGTAATCCGATACCCGGAGATGAGGTCATCGGACTGGTGGCATCGGAACAGCTTCCGATCCAGATACACCGAACAAATTGTCTGAGAGCCATTGAGTTAATGTCAAGTTTCGGGAACAAGATGGTCAAGGTGAACTGGACCAACCGGGAGTCCATCTCCTTCCTTACCGGGATCAAGTTTACCGGAAACGACAGGATGGGGATGCTTGCCGATATCTCGCGTGTCATCTCCTCTGAACTTCACCTGAACATCAAATCGTTCACCCTGCATACAGAAAATGGATATGTCGAAGGGGACGTCAGGCTTTTTGTCCAGGATGTCGGAACCCTGAACCGGCTTCTGATGAACCTCAGGGAGATAGAAGGAGTTCGAAATGTCACTCGTGTGGATGAAAAATCTATTTGAATCATGTCTAAATAAACTTATCTTTGTATTTTTATCAGATAAATTTCCTTTATGATGAAGAAGACATCTGAAGATTCATTTGACAACATCCGGAAGCTATTCACAGAGTACCTGGAACGACACGGGCACAGGAAAACCCCGGAACGCTTCACCATATTGAAAGAGATCTTTGCCACAGAGGGACATTTTGACATAGAGACCTTGTACATCCGGATGAAAAACCATAAATACCGGGTGAGCCGGGCTACGCTATACAATACCATTGAACTGTTACTGGATTGCGGATTGGTTACCAAGCATCAGTTTGGTACAAACTATGCCCAGTTCGAGAAGACGAATATGCTGATCCAGCATGATCATTTCATTTTCAACGATACGGGAGAGGTGCTTGAGTTTTATGATCCCCGGATCGAAGAGATCAAAGCACATGTAAAGGATCTTTTCAACGTTGATATCACCCATTATTCACTTACCTTTTACGGACATTCCAGGGACCAGAAATAAACTCCTCTGAGCATGAAGGTTGACGTTATTTTAGGGCTGCAGTGGGGAGATGAAGGGAAAGGGAAGATTGTTGATGTGTTCACTCCACACTACGATGTAGTTGCCCGTTTTCAGGGAGGGCCCAATGCAGGCCACACCATTGAATTTGACGGAAAGAAGTTCATCCTTCACACCATTCCTTCAGGTATTTTTCATCCGGAAAAGCAGAATGTAATCGGAAACGGGGTGATCATTGATCCGTACATCCTCTTCAAGGAGGTAGACGCACTCCATGCTGCCGGTTTAAAGCCGGAAAAGAACCTGCTGGTATCCCGCCGGGCACATCTGATCCTTCCTTCTCACCGGTTGCTGGATGCCGCATACGAGGACTCAAAAGGGAACGAGAAGATCGGTTCCACCTTGAAGGGTATAGGACCTTCCTATAC
>QYQJ01000075.1 GCA_007280875.1 Bacteroidota bacterium | reverse complement strand
TTGCCGATCCGGTCAATGTGCCGGCCGGAAGTAACAAATGGCTCTATTCTATTTCATCCGATCCCAACGGGGTCAGCCACCTGCTGGGGGTAGACAGTCTTCCGAAAAACGGGTATGAAGTACAATTTAAGGTTGTCACCAATTGCGATTTTACATCAGGACGATCGATGCAGCTCATCGCTTCGGCTTCCAATGCCTGTGGGGAGGTTAAAAACAGGAGTTCCTATACCCAGCAGATCCTGATCACCGATATTCCAACCGATGTCAACCTGTATGTCATCAATACCCAGGCAGGCAACGGTTTTCAAACCTGCAGCTATCCGTTCCCTATACATGTAAAGGTGATCAACCTCGGTCCCAATTCCGTTTCTACCATCGAAAAACTAAAGATCTCCATCGATGATGCGTTTGACATGGTAAGCGGATCCCTGGTGAGTATCCACAATGGCCCCTCCGGCTTCACCAATACGGTGATTGCCGGAATCCGGTACCTCGACTTTGCCATTGAGCCAGACCTGGCTGTGAACGACTCCATCGTGTTCAGTTTTCAGCTCGAAGATATTGATCCGGGAAGCCTGGAATGTGATACAGTCCCACTGGAAACCAATACCCTCCTGGTTGCCCAGGTATACTGCCAGACGGCTCCCGGTGACAGTTGCTTCATCTATTCGATCACCTCTACGCAAATCCAGTTTAAACCCATTTTCAAGGATTTCCTTGCATTTGGAAAATATACGGCCACCAGTATCCCCACCGGAACCTCCGGTGAAACCATTACCATTCAGTACGCCATCAAAAACACCGGTACTGATACTATCAATTCTTCTACCATTCAGATTCTTTTCGTCCATGATGCCAATAACAACGGGATCCCCGATGATACAGGAGCCGATTCCCTCTTTGTGCAAACAGTTTCAACCGGCGGAATCCTGGCCGGTGACAGTACTGTGGCAACTGCCACTTTTGACGTCCCCGCCGGTAAAGTATGTAAAATGCTGGCCGCCATCCGGCTGTCCGATAACGGATGCATCTGCGGCGATGCGGTGAAGCCGGTGAATAACATCCATTTACTGAATGCCGGTCCGGATGTGGAGGTATGCATGCAAACCGATGCCCAACTCGGGATGCCGGGAATTATCGGTTATAGTTACTTCTGGGTTCCGACCCTTTTCCTGAGTTCCCCATCGCTGGCGGATCCCATTTTCAATTACAACACCCTGTTGACACAGGCCGACACGACCAACTACATCCTCAATACGACACGACCAGGCAACTGTGTTACCCGTGATACCACACAGGTCATCGTTCTCCCGTCGGCTGTAGTAAATGCCGGTGCTGACACGGTGTCCTGTATCGGATATCCTCATCTGCTGGCCGATGCCACTGTGATCAACTCCACCAATACCCTGTGGTCCACCTCCGGGACCGGGACCTTCAACGATCCCACCCTGGTACATGCCACCTATTCGCCCAGCCCGGCCGATTATGCTGGCGGGTCGGTCACTCTGAGTATCTTTGCCGACGGTCTTTGCGGCGACGATACCGATGCGATGACCCTTTCCTTCAACCAACCTGCCACCTCCTATGCCGGACCGGATACCGCCCTTTGCGCCAACTGGACGTATACCGTTACCGGCGCGACTGCTTCCAATTATACCAACCTTCTCTGGACTACTACCGGTGACGGAGCTTTCAGCAATAACGGGATCCTGAGTCCCGTCTACACACCCGGTTCTGCAGATATCTCCTCTGGTTCGGTGGCACTGGTCCTGCACGTAACCGGATTCACCTCCTGTCCGGTGATGAATGATACCATGATCCTGGTGCTGACCCCTCCTCCGGTCGTGACCAACTCCCCTCCGGCCAAGACCATTTGCTCGGAAGAATTTACCGCCATTCCACTCACCTCCAACCAGAGCGGAACCTCCTTTTCCTGGACGGCTGCACTGACTTCCGGAGCCGTTACCGGTTTCAGTAACGGATCCGGCGATACAATTGATCAGAGGTTGTTCAACACATCTTTGGCTCCTGGCACGGTAACCTATACCATCACTCCTGATAACGGGGGGTGTATCGGGCCCCAGCTGGCCTACCAGGTGACCGTGAATCCGGTGCCGGCGATCACCAACACCAACACCGATACCGGTTTCTGCTCCGGCGGAACCACGGGTATCAACCTTCAGTCAAACATCACCGGTACCACGTTTTCCTGGATAGCTACCTCCACCTCCCCACTAATCAATGGATTTTCTGACGGATCGGGTACCTCCATTGTTCAGACTCTGACCAATCAGGGCATTGAACCCGATAGTGTGATTTATGCTGTTACGCCTCTTCTGAATGGTTGTTCCGGTAGCGATTCACTCTTCTATGTGACGATCTTCCCGCTTCCCTCTGCGGCAGCAGACCCGGATACGGTCTCCTTCTGTTCCGGTGATACCACGCTGATCGGGCTATCTTCTCTGGTCGCCGGCTCCGGGTTTTCCTGGACCGCTTTTGCATCCTCTCCGGATGTCAGCGGGTATAGTGCAGACAGCGGGGACACGATTGCACAGATCCTGGTCAATTCAGGCACCTCTATCGATACGGTGTATTATTCGGTCACAGCCACTGCGAATGGATGCGCAGGTTCTGTCCTGATTGTTCCGGTTGTCGTCCATCCGATTCCTTCGGTTACTTCAGCCCTGATGCCCCAAACCATCTGTTCGGGCGATACCGTTGTGTTTCCGCTTGAGTCCAACGTAGCCGGAACCGGTTTCTCCTGGATCGCAACCACGTCCGGGAACCTGACCGGCTTCTCCAATGGAAGCGGGGATATAATCCGGCAGGCAGTCAGCAATACAGGGTATACCATTGACACTGTTTTCTACCTCATCACCCCGTCGGCAAGCGGATGTCAGGGGGCTTCATCCATGGCCTATGCATTGGTCAAACCCGTCCCTGATCTCTCCAATATTCCGCTTTCCACAAGTATCTGCAACGACGGCTGGACCAATACCAGCCTCCTGTCCAATGTAACGGGGTCGACCTTTACCTGGAGCTGTACCCAGGTTTCAGGCTATATAACCGGATGGTCAGATAACCCAATTCCAACTACGGTGCTCGACCAGCAACTTTCCAATTCCGGAACCGCCACGGATAGCGTAGTGTATCACATGGTCCCGGAGGCCAACGGCTGTACCGGCCCGGTGACTGATTATACCGTTTCCGTTTATCCGCTTCCAACTGTCTCCTTCAATCCGCCTTCGCCGGTTGTGTGTTCGGAGGAGGTGACAGCCATCCAGTGCATTTCCCCGGTACTCACCAGTACGTTCACCTGGACTACTTCCGTGAATCCGAATGTTACCGGTAACAAGCCCGGAAGTGGAAGCATGATCACCGATACCCTGGTGAATCCCGGAACCCTCATTGAAACAATTTACTACATCGTCACACCGGAAGCCTTCGGGTGTCCGCCGGGGATCCCGGATACGGTTTATGTGGAGGTGAATCCGTTGCCGGAAGTGACCAATGCCATCCGGACATTTTCCGTTTGCAATCAGGGCTCCTTCCAGATTTCCTTACAGGCGAGCCTCCCCTATCCGACATTCTTTTCCTGGACAGCTTCCTGCAGTTCTCCCATGGTGTCGGGATACAGCAACGGAACCGGTGGAACCATTCAGCAAACCTTAACCAACAGCGGCTTCAGCGTTGATACTGTCATCTATGTCGTCACCCCGGAATCCAACAACTGCAACGGCGATACCGCTCATTTCCAGGTGGTGGTGTTCCCGGTTCCGGATGTGGTTATCACACCACCTGTCGATACGATCTGTTCGGCTGACACCTGCCTGCTTGATCTCACCTCGCAGGTAGGCGGGACCAGTTTTACCTGGACTGCTTTACCCGGTTCCATCTACCTGAGTGGGTATTCCGGGGGATCCGGAAATCAGATTGCACAGCAGCTTTTTACCTCTGCTTTCATTCCCGGATCGGTCACCTATACCGTATCTCCAACAGCCAATGGTTGTCAGGGGACCCAGGCCCAGGTGGTGGTGACCGTGAAACCATCTCCTGTGGTTACGTTGCCGGACTGTTTTGATACGGCCACTACCACCGGCGCACGTCCTATCTTTTTACGGGGAGGAGTTCCTCCGGGAGGTTTCTTTTCGGGGAATTATGTTTCCGGCAGTACATTTGACCCGGTTGCTGCAGGGCCCGGGACCCACCCCATCTGGTACTCCTATACCAACCGTTTCTCCTGCACCCGGAGTGACACCATGCGAATAGTTGTACTTCCCGAAGCTCCTTTTACCTGCGGAGATACACTCATAGATGTACGTGACGGAAGCAGTTATCCGACCGTGCAGATTGGTGCACAATGCTGGCTGGCCGCCAATCTGAATTATGGCACCCAGGTTCTCCAGCAGGTCATGCACCGCGACAATTGTACCCCGGAAAAATACTGCTACCTCAACCAGGTTGCCAGGTGTGCCTCTGACGGAGGATTATACCAGTGGGACGAAGTAATGGAATACAGGGAAGATCCCGGTGTGAAGGGACTCTGTCCTCCCGGGTGGCACATCCCGACAGAAGATGAATGGATTATCCTCTTCGCCAATTACATCAACAACGGATTTGCCGGGAATCCCTTGAAGATCACCGGTTATTCCGGTTTCAATGCGCCGCTGGGTGGTGTCCGTCTCAACAACAAGGTGTGGCGTCTCGGGCCGGAGGAGCCCATCATCAATACAACCTTTATCTGGTCATCCACTGCCCATGGACCGCTGAAAGCCTGGGCCCATGGGTTGACCGATCTGCTGGCCGATCATGAATATACCCCCAGTGTCTCCTTTTATCCCTCTTCGCGGATCAATGCATTCGCGGTAAGATGCATGAAAGATTAGGTTCAAGGGTCGAGGGTCGAGGTGTGTACTTCCCTGAATAGTTTGTAATTTTACCCTTTGTGCAACTATCCGTAAGGGTTAAGATCGATGAAAGTCCTGCTGAAAAAGACATTATCCAAATCTGCCAAAATACTTGGACTTGACCTGCTGACAGGATTAGCAAATCAACGTCTTTTCCTTCCATTTTACCACACGGTATCAGATGATGATCTGGTTCATGTCAAGTACCTTTATCCGGTACCGACAATAAAAAGATTCAAGACAGATCTGGATTTTCTTCTAAAAAACTTTAAGCCTGTTTCGTATACATTTTTACATGATTATGTGAAGAATAAGAATGCGATTGCAGAAAATTGTTTTTTCCTCTCCTTTGATGATGGTTTGCGCGAGTTCTATGATGTTGTTGCCCCCATTTTAGTACATCAGGGCATTCCTGCAACCTGCTTTATAAATACCGCTTTCATCGACAACCGGGATATGTTTTTCCGAATGAAAGCGAGCATCTTAATTGATACGATTACCAGAAAAGAACTTTCAGCTGGACAAAAGAAGGCTGTCACCGGCATTTTTAATCAGCATAATTTAACCTATAATTCTGCTTCTGATCTGCTAAGAATCACAGATCAGAACAAGGAGATTCTGGATACTTTGGCCCCCGTCGTCGGGGTGTGTTTTGCGGAGTATCTGGCAACACATCAGCCCTATTTAACGACCAATCAAATTCATGAATTAATTCAACAAGGATTTTCCATTGGCGGGCATTCCGTTTCTCATCCCTATTATCCTATGCTGCCGGAAGAGGCTCAGGTGAAACAAACAGTAGATTGTCTGTCTTACCTGGCAGATAATTTTAACATACAAGAACGTTTATTTTCATTTCCACATACTGATTTTAATGTAAAGAAAACCTTCTTTGATAAAATCAGGGACCATGTGGATTTATCTTTTGGAACAGCCGGTCTGAAACTTGATCTCCTAGAAACCAACCTTCAACGGACACCAATGGAAGTGCCTGGTTATTCCAGCGCGGAAGAGATTGTCAAAACGGAGTACCTGTATTTCATTCTAAAAAGAGTGGTCGGGAAACATAAAATCCATCGAAGCTGGTGAAAATAGAGTCGTATAACCGGGAACAGCTGGCAGCATTCATTGAATCTGATTTTTTTAAAAACCTGGATAAGATTCCTATCACCTATCACCGGGCAATATCGCATATTCACAATCCTGATTGCTCGGAAGACGATATTCTTTTATGGGTGGCTTACGAAAAAGAATCGTTGCTAGGGTATGTGGGGGTTCTGCCCGGAACATGCTGTGTTGACGGAACGGTAAAAAAGATTTATTGGTTAAGCTGTTTTTGGGTAGATGAACCCTATAGACACGGTAACCTGGCTTCCTCGCTGTTTTACCCTTTAATAAAGCGATATAAAGATCAATTATTGATATCCAATTTTGTTCCGTCTTTGGAAAGAACCTATCAGGTTCTGGGTATTTTTCATCCTACAACATTCAAAACCGGATACCGGTTCTACCTGGTTTTTTGCTTTGCCGATATTATCCTGAGCCGCATGCCGAAGGCCCGGTTTTTTAAACCGTTCTTACGAGCTATGGACCATTTCCTGAATCTTGTTCTATCTGTAAGAACACGTGCTTATAAACCGTTTGAAAGAACATCCCAACTGGTTGAAAACGATTGTTTTGATAAAAATCTTCAATCATTTATTTCCGCGTTTAATACAGAAAATAATTATATAAACAGGGGGGTGAACAATTTTAAGTGGATCATGACCTATCCATGGGTTCTGCAAGGGAAACCGGACCAGGATAGTCAGCGGTATTTCTTTTCGTCCAGGTCAGAACAATTTGAATTTTGTTCCGTAAAAATCTACCAGGAGAAAAATCTCCTGGGATTTATATTGTTAAAAATAAGGGATAAAGCCCTTACCCTATCCTATATCTATGCACCTGATGATGCCGTGCAAGATATAGCGGCTTATATCCTGGATAAAGCGCACAAGGAAAAAGTTAAAACAATTACAAGTTTTGATGCCAGAGTGGCAGATGCCATAGAGAAGAAAAGAGGACGTTTTGTTTTTTTAAAGAAAATGAAACGCCCCTATATTATTTCGAAAAAAATAACGAATGCATCCTGGGCGTTTCAAGAAGGTGATGGTGATGCTGTTTTTACCTAAACTGATATGACTAGATTCGCGGTATTATCTAATATAAACATTGATCCGTTGAGAAATCAGTTGCAAAAAAATGATTCGCTGGAATTATATTTTGCCGGATATAACCAATGGCAGAACGAGTTGCTAAATGCTGAATCGGGTTTGCATGCATTTTTACCTGACTTTATCTTTATTTACCTGGATGCGGAAGAGTTTCATTCAGATGTTTCGGATTTATTTACCAGTATTGCGGTGTACTCCGAAAAGAACAAAAGCACCTCTTTTATTGTCTCAAACTTTTCATACCCCCCCTATTCGGTACTGACCTATTCAAGCAAGGATGCTTTTTATGAAGCTGAGCTCAATTATTCAGTAAACTCCTTTGCATCGAAAAACAACTCTGTTTTTATTTTTGATTTTAACCGTTTAATTAATCTCTACGGATACCAGACTCTGTTCGAAGATAAGTTCTGGTATCTGGGCAGAATAAAACATTCCCGTCAGGGTTTTATCATTTTAGCACAAGAACTGAACCATGTGCTTTCGTGCTTATTGGGGCAGACGAAGAAAGTTCTCATCGTGGATGTCGATAATACACTTTGGGGTGGCGTAGTGGGGGAAGAAGGGTGGCAGCACATTCAACTTTCACAGGAGGGAATTGGG
>QYQJ01000027.1 GCA_007280875.1 Bacteroidota bacterium | reverse complement strand
GTATTTGGGATGTTTACAAAGGGCAATGCAGTGGCATTGACGGTCATCACGGTTCCCGCAAGTGAATGGGCGGCAACGCTATCCACCAGGCCGGGTTGTTGCTGAGCCATGTTAAAAGCGTTCTGCACGGCAGTCATATTCGTTTCTACGTAAGATCCATTGCAATCCAGCCATGGAACCCAGCCCACTCCGTAATAATCCCTTCTGACTCCTCCCTCCTCCGTGTAATAGGGATCGCCTGATCCCGGCCAGTTCATCTGGTACTTAACCAGGGTGATATCATCCACATGGGTATTGCACCAGGGGACAAATCCCGCGTTGAAAGATGCACAAGGGCCACAGGTGGAACTGGTAAACTCTTCGAAACAGGGTTTACGCGGGATGATATTACAGGCTTTTTTAATCGTTTTCTGAAGGGTGTCATTGTTCTGGTCATCATCCACCACTCCATTTACTCTGTCGATCCAGACGGTAAGTACATGGTCCCCGATCCCTCCATTCACCTGATCCGTGCAGGCAAAGTTGTATATTCCCTGGAGAGGGACGGAGAGACCCGGAAAGGTGGCGGAGTGGATGGGACCGTCATCCAGCTGCCAGTCAATGATAAGATCTGTGATGGTTGTAAGACCCATGTTCATAACTGTACCTGTAACGGGGGTTGGTCCTCCGAAATAGGTAGGTGTGGAGATGGAAGTAAGTGCTCCATCCAGGTTCAGCGGATTGAAGAGAAGGATGTTATCCAGGTACCAGTAATCCAGGTTATAGAAATTCCCATCCACGTAAAAACAGAACTGGAAATCGGCGGCCCCCACATCACTGTTTGTAACGGTGAGGTCAATTTGTTCCGGACCGACATTGGAGGTTGGATTGATTTCCCAGACTTTGGTCCAGGCACCCCCGCCCGACCGGGTAGACACTCCTACTTTCGGACCGGCTCCGGAGTAATCATCATAATAGTGCCGGAACGAGATCCGGACAGAAGTCAATCCCGTGAGGTCACAGGCCGGAGAAATGAACCGCGAAACACTGGTCGCCTGGACGTAAGTGAACATGGCTTCAGGAGCAACTCCTCCCGCGTTGTCGGTATTACTTACTGACCATTGGTTTGCATACCCTTCCAGGGTCCATCCGGTCGGGGGCATCTGGCCAGCATCAAAACCTTCCCAGATGAAGGTCTGCCCAACTGTTCCGAGTGTCATCGAAACAAGCATCAATACTGCATAAACTTTTTTCATGGTTTGTTCAGGTTTGAGTTATGACTTTCTTAAAATTGATTAATGGCATGAATGCTACTATGCAAATATATAGAAAATCATTTAAAAAAAGGTGCATGGAGCTCTCCTGGAAAGTGAAATAAGTTGACAATGATCATCTAATTCAATATATTTGTTCCTAACAAATGCCAATTACTTTGAGATCCTTATGGGCTATCCCCGGGACCTATATCCTGACTATCATTACGGAGATTGGACCCCTGAGCCGAAAGCTGATCATTGCCGATTAGTTGTTCAGGGTTTCACCGATCATTCTGCCGCTGACGTAGATAAATCCTGTTTTTTGGACTATTCCGTTTTTATGAATTCGAAGTAACCCATACATTTGCTTCATTCAAAATCATTGACTGCTATGAAAAAAGTACTTAGCCTGCTGATTATTGGTTTATTTGCACTTCCGGCTTTCTCCCAGGAGAAGGGAGTGGATCAACCTGAAAAAAAAGAACTGAAACCGGCCCTGCTGGTGATTGACGTTCAGAACAAATTTATGCCGATGATGTCGGAGGCGGATCAAAAGAGTGCTCCGGAATACATCAATGCGTACATCTGGCTCTTCCGTCAGCACAACCTCCCCGTAATCCGGGTATACCATACCGATTCGGAATGGGGCCCTGAACCGGGCAGCGAGGAGTTTGCCTTTCCCAAAACCTTCAACACCGAGGAGAGTGATCCACTGGTGATCAAGAATTTCCCGAATGCTTTTACCAAAACCAACCTCGACAGCCTTCTCCGGGCAACAGGCTGCAACACCCTTTTCCTTTGCGGACTAAGCGCTACGGGATGCGTTTTGGCTACCTATTTTGGGGCTTATGATCATGAGTATGAAGTTTTCATGCTGGAAAACGCCCTGCTCAGTCCTGACGCTGATCTGACCAAAGCGGTGCAGAAGTTTACCGATACGGTTTCCTGGTCGGTTGTGAACCTGCTTCTGGGGTACGCCCGGTAAAACGAGGGACGAAGGTCGAGGGACCAAGGACGAAGGTCGAGGCAACAGCATCCAGCATTATCATTGCGAACATAGCGAAGCAAAGAAATTTATGTCAACAGCACGATCATCATCACCATGGTGACGCAGGAGGAGATGAAGGTGGCAAAGATGAGGATGGAGGTGAGTTCGGGGTCGCAGTTATACTTTCTGGCAAACACAGCGGTCATGGCGGCGGTGGGCATGGCGGCCTCCAGCACCACGATCTGGTGCCAGAGGGGAGGGAAACTGAGCAGGGTTGCCTGTCCGAAGGAGAGAAGCGGCTGGATGATCAGTTTGATGATGATGGCCAGCAGCACGATCATCCAGACGTGCCGAAGATCCTTAAAATGGAGCATCACGCCGATGGTAAGAGCAACCAGGAAGGTATTGGCGCTGGCAATGATATGCAGGGCATGATAGATACCGTTGACAATCAGGTTTTCTTTTGGCAGGGGGATGAATGAGCAGGCAATCCCCAGTAGCAGGGCGATGAAGATGGGGGAGTGGAAAAACGAGAGCATTTCACGAACACGGGCTTTCGGGGTGGCATCCCGGATCCCGAAATGCATAGCTACGAAGATCCCGAACGTGAAAAGCAGGGTTGCCACTCCCAGTTCACTGACCACAGCGGCATCGGCCAGCGCATCAGGATTGTTCTGATAGATCTCTTTGACCACCGCATACCCGAGAAAGGCTGAACTGGTGAAGGTTGAAGCGAGGATCAGGGCTCCGCGGCGGGGCCTCGACAGCTTCAGAAGGGCGCTTACAATCCAGGCCAGCAGGGAGCATCCAAGCTGGGAGAGGATCATCACCATGGCCAGCAACAGCTTTTCTGATTCAAACTGCCGGGAAGAGAGGGCTGACAAGATCAGGGCAGGGAGGGTGACCGTAACTATAACCCTGGCCAGTAAACCGCCATGTTCATCCTTCAGGACGCCCCAGTTCCGCAGTCCCATCCCGAGAAAGATCAATCCGATGAGGATCGCAATGGCCTGGATGGCGTTTTGTTCGAACATGCACGCTAATTTGCCGGGTAAAGGTAAAAAAATAGGCTTACCTTTATCAAATTATATCTCTTTAGGGTATTTTCAAAAAAACTGGTGGTGATTCATTGATCATTCGATAAGGACCTTCCGGGTACTGGTCATTTGCGCATCAATCACCTGCAGGAGGTACATTCCCGGAGAGATGCCTTCGGTGGGAAGCCGTATCTCCTGATTTCCAGAAACGGTTCCCGCGTTCCAGGTTCTTACGGTACGGCCGTTCAGATCAAAAAGGTTGACCTGTAATAATCCGGCGGGATTCACGGTAAACCGGATCCGGAGCTCATCCCGGGCGGGATTGGGGTATATGGTGATCCGGGGTGATTCATCCGATGGCTCCACCGCAGCGCAGATGGTCACCCGGATGTACTGGTGCTTATGCATGGAGCAGGACCTGGTGCCATCCGACACCGTCAGGATCGCATCGTACAGTCCCGGCGCATTGTAGATCACCAGCGGATGTTGTTCCGTGGAGGTAGCCGGAGAGCCTCCCGGAAACTCCCACTGCCAGGAGATCACATCCGGGTACGAGTCGTCGGTAAACTGAATGGTTCCTGTCCGGCAGATCAGGGTGTGATCGGCATGGAAAAACGGGTAGGGGCCGGAGGGATTTATCCCGAAGAAATTGAAGTAGCGATGCAGCAGTTCGGCCTTGGTGGAAGGGAAGTTGGTATCGGCCAGACCGGCAAATTCGGTCATCGTCCCGATCGTCTTATACACTTCTCCATCATAGGCGAAAACAATACATTTCGGGTACGTATCCGTGTTTTTGAAAAAAGAGGTTCCTTCCGGAAGCGGGACTACTTCAAACGTAGCGTAGTTCTGCTCTCCGAGGTAATGGAACTGCATATCCCCGGTGTTGGAGCCGGCTGATCCGGTAAGCGTTTCATAATAATACAGCGGAACAGTAAGGTGCCAGTATTTGAATAACTCTTTCAGTGCGACAGCCTGGATTCCGGCATACCATCCCTTGAAGTTTTCCATATACATGGTCCCCCCCTGCAGAAGATATTCCCGGATAGTGGAAAGTTCAGCGGCAGAGGGTACGTACGATCCGTTATTGGTCCCCAGAAATAAAAAGGTATGGGGATAGAGATGCAGATTGGGAGGGAGATAGGTATACTGCGTATATCCGATCTGCAAGTTGTCGAGCAGAGGGGCCATCACCTGGGCCGAACCGGAACTTCCGGAAAGGGTGATCAGCGCCACAGGGCAGATACCGATGCGAAGGGAGACCGGGATCTCGACCGACAGGTTATCGTTGGTGATGTGCAACGTAAGATCGGCCTGATGATCCGGCGGGGTGGATGGCAGGACATGCAACAGGAATTTTAAGGTCATGGAACCGTCCGGTGCCAGTTCTTCTTCTGTAACCGGATTGGCGGAAACAACCTCCAGGTAGGGGTCGTTGCATACCAGGTTCAGAGTCAGGTCAGTAGCCTGGAGGGAGCCTTGGTTCGACAGGCTGAATACCAGGTAGGCCGTTTCGCCGACGTCCAGCAGCTGATTGACACCGTCTTCAATAAACTGGTTATGGACGACAATATCAGGGGCTGCCACATCGAGGTAGAAGTCTTTCTTCCAGTTCTGGTCATCGGATGTGGCCAGAAGGGTAAACGGACAGGCGCTTCCATCGGGCAGGGGCCCGGTAAGGTTGAACCGGAAACAATCGGGCAGCTCAATGGGCACACCCGGTTGCAGTTGATCCACCTGCAGGATGCTGTCGGTGATGGAAATACCGGGCTGGGAAGAGGTAAGCTTGACTTCCAGGTCCATAATGGGTTGCGATCCGGTGTTTTTCAGGACCAGGTCCAGCCTGGCCTCCTCCTGAGCCTGGAAAAATCTGGAAGGGGACGACAGTTCGTGGCCAATCTCCAATCCGGCGGAGAGTCCGAAGGTTTTCCAGGCAGAAATATCCTGTGCATCGGTGACCTGCACCCTGATATCGAAGATCTTTGAAGGATTTGTTTCGGTGAGTGTCAGGAGACCTTCTTCGGTGAGGTTGATCTCCTCCGGGATTACCAGGGGGTAGTAGCGGATCGATTTTCCGCTCTCCCGCCTGAAATCAAAATGCGGGGTGATTTCCGCATTGATCCCATCGCCTTTTGCCAAGCCGCTATAAATGATTGGGTTTGTCAGACCTGTCTGCACGGGCCCGGTACAGGTTACAATCCGGCCGTCAGGAAAGAGGGTAGCCAGGAACTCTACGTTGGTGGCAGTATCCGATCCCAGCAGGGACATTTTCCACCGGAATACCACCGAATCGGGCGTGGACCTCATCCATATGCCGTCGTCATCGGAGATTTGCTGGGTGTAGCTGTACGAGAAAGCGGGGGAAATGGCTGCGATATTCAGCAGCATATCGAGTTCATCGCTCACCCAGGGATATGGCAACGTCTGGGAGGTAAACTGGATCATCCCATACTTATTGACATATACTGTATCGTACAGGGTTCCAAAATAGGGGAACGAAAAGGGGAGTTCCACCACCGCATAAGGGATGTTTGTGCTGACAAAAGAGAGCGACTGACCGGTAATGGGTTGATAAACCGATGTGCCGGCACTTTTTTGGTATTGCTCCCGTAAAGTCCATGAATAGGGAGGGACTCCGCCCGAAGCCTGCATCTGTAAGGCCAGGGCCTCTCCCGGTTGAAATGGGGGAAGTGTTTCCGGTTCAATGACCGGTCTGTCCACCTCAACCGTTCCGGTGGCCGATAAAAAGGTGCTGCCGTTATTCTCCACGGATATAAAGGTCTGCGGGGAGATGAACTCGTCTGTCGCGGACCCGTAATGATAAAAGGAGACGTTATGGATGATGCCGTACCCTGCATTGTTCGTATCGCGTTCCTCCACAACCAGATAAAACCGGACCGGTTGACTGGATTCCACATAGCTCAACAAGGGGGTGACATCCAGACCGAACTCAATGAGTTCATCCCCCGGTTTGAAGGTTCCCCGCATAGGAAGTTCCCCACCCTGGAAGTTGAAGACCGGGAACTCGATCAGATGGCCGGGAAAGGTTGCATCGGGATCCCGGCTGACCCCTGCCATTACCTTGATCCGGTTCCGGAGGTTGTATTCCATCTTCACCTTCATCGTTAGCAGGGGATGATAGGATGGTTCGGCATCGATGATGTAGACGGTGTTATTCCAGGGTCCACCCTTACTGAACTCCTGTGCAATGGTACTGTAAAGAACGTAAAAGATCACGGTGTCAAGATACGTGGAATAGTAGGATTCAATCTGTTTAAAACCACCGATCTCCCAGTCTTTTACATTGACAATCCCATCTCCGTTAATATCCAGGTTGTTGGTGTACTGACCGTCGTTGTTCAGATCAAACCGGATGGAGTCGTGGTATCCCACCGTGGTGTATCCGTGCGACGGCGTTTTCCCCAGTGAAATATATACACGATTTCCGGCTTCGGGAGTTCCCGATGGCAACACCTTGATGCTTCCCGAACTGCTTGCAAAATGGACCAGTCCGCCGGTGGAAGATCCGTCCAGGTGGTTGGCCAGGTAGTTTTTCACCAGGATGATCCCCTCTTCCGTATCGATCCGGATCCCTTTTACCTTCCGGATCCGGTTTTTCATGGCCCGGTAGTATTTATCGTATCCGCTTGCCCATCCGCTGTATGTGGTCAGCGAGTCGGGGCCCATGTCGATCCGGTTCATATGCCCCTGGTTCCGGATCGTATGGAAACTGTGAAACGAGCTGACACCCGTGTTGATTCCATGGTTGAACCAGGTCCAGGTATAAAGAAACGGGTAGGTATTTTCAGGGAGTCTTCCGCTCGTATCCCGCAGGCGATTGATTTCATAGGCAAACATATAGGTACAGGAAGAGACCTGAAGGCAGGTCCAGTAAGGCATCTGATTATAGAAACCGGAGAACCAGGGATATATCGTGTTGTCGATCACCGGCGGCAGCGTCTCTTTCAACTGAACCGTTTGCGGGGAGACAACGGGTATCCTGGAAAAGAGCAGGGAGTCGTAGGCTCTGACTGCAGCAGGGGTTTCCGGCTGAAGCGGGAGATCCTGTGAGAAAGAGGTGAATGAGATCAACAGGATAAAGGAGATCAGAAACCGGATGGGTTTGTGTGTGACGTATTTCATCGGAACAGGTCTTTTTCAGCTAGATGAACCGAAAGGTACAACATTTCTTATTGACCGGCAAGCATTCCCTGAAGTTGCATAGCGATGAAAAAATTGTCTATTTTTACAGGAAAGAATATCGACCCTAATCCCTCTACTGCTATGCGGAAGCTCGGATTCCCTATTGTCCTGCTTGTGTTTGCCATTCCGTTTCAAGGATTTAACCAACGGATTGATGCAGGTTATGTACCTGCTTTTATTGCTCCTGATACCGTTTGTCAGGGCTACGAAGTGGTGATTACCAATACCAGTCCGGGCACCAGCTTTTACTGGAATTTCTGCACAGGCAATGCCAGCTACATACCTTATGGAGTCAATATCGGCGACCCGGGCGGTCACCTGCGGGCACCTTACTACATCCATACAGTCAAAGACAGCAACCTGTTCTATTCGTTTGTATCCTCAGCGCAAAACGGAGAGCTGATCCGGTATTTTCACGGGAATTCCCTCACCGGCTATATGGATTCCATCACCAACCTGGGACGGTTCGGTATTCTCGATTTCAATATCCGGGGGATGTGTGCCGCAAAGGATGGGGATTCCTGGTACGTGTTTGTGGCCGACGGTTCCACAATTCTCCGGCTGGATTTCGGAACGTCTCTACTCAATGATCCGGCGCCTGCAGCATTTACCTTTTCGCAACTTTTTCTTCCCGAGAAGGTCTTGATCATTCAGGAAGGGGCGGAGTGGATCGGCTTTGTCACCGATTCGCAGACAAGCAGGTTATCGCGCCTGCGTTTTGGAAACAGCCTGGCCAATGCACCGCAGCTGGAGGGCGTGGGGAGTTTCCTGCCCCTTTCCGGACCCTGCGGCTTCGATCTCCGACAGGGAAACGGCAACTGGTATATGCTCGTCAGCAACGTGAGTCTCAACAGCATCAGCCGGCTGGATTTCGGGAACAGTCTCCTCAACGAACCCACAGGTGAATACCTTCCCGGATTAGGAGACCTCTCTTCCAACATCGATGTGTCGATCACGCAGGATTGCGAGCGTACCAATGCTTACGTGACCAACTGTGTAAAAGAAGATATCTTCCTGGTCCATCTTCAATTTAATCACGGGCTGGCGGGCTCTGCAACCGCTTCCCCCGTGTTCGGGAATCCGGCGATCCTGAACAAACCTTACGGCTTGTCCGCCATCTTCCGGGTACAAGATACCCTGTATATGCTGGTGGTGAACAACGGCAGCTCGATGATTTCCCGCATGGCCTTTCCGGAATGCGGAGAATCGTCAATCCCCACCTGGAACGGACCCGATCCTCCTCCCATTGTTTACGACAGCCCGGGAAATTATAACATCATCCTGCGCATTGACGAAGGAACCCCGAACGAGCAGGTCTTCTGCCATAACATCGTGGTGATGCCGGTACCCGATTTTAACCTGGGGCCCAACCGGTTTATCTGCCGGGGGGATACTGCCTGGCTGGATCCGGGGGCCGGCTATACCAGTTACCTCTGGTCGACCGGTGACACCTCGCAGATACTGCCGGTGGCTGATTCTGGGACCTTCTGGGTGGAGGTGGTCAATACCTGGGATTGTCTAGGGCGGGATACCGTTGCTATCGGAGTGCACGACACCTACCTGGATGCAGTGGATACCACTATTTGCAGGGGACTGGTCTACTGGGCACAGGGAGGTTGGCAATCGGAGAGCGGAGTCTATTTTGACACCCTGATGACGGTGCATCATTGCGACAGTGTACTTCAGACCAACCTCTTTGTGGAGATCTGTCCGCTCCGGTTCTGGATCCCCACTGCCTTCAGTCCCAACGGGGACGGGCTCAACGATACCTTTCACCCGGTCGCCCAGAACATTCTCCAGTACCGCATGGTCATTTTTGATCGCTGGGGGCAGCAACTCTATGAATCCACCTCCCTGGACGACTCCTGGGACGGCACGTATAAGGGAAAACAATGTCCATCCGGGATCTATTCCTACATTGTTTACTTTCAAACCTACGACAACATCGGGCAGAACGAAAAACGGACCGGTACGGTTATGCTGATAAAATAACCGGGAATCGACTAATTTCCCTCCGTCATCGATTTTCCTTCCCCGTGTAAATGAATCCTTGTAATTTGTGGCCGTTATCAATAAACATTCAGATTCCCATGAAACAAGTAAACCGAATCATGAGAAAGCCGTTCGAGGCCATTTCTCTTTTTGTTTGTGTACTTTTGTCGGCTCTTCTCCTTACCGGATGTAAACAGCACGACATGCACGGATTTAAACTACTGGAAAAACGTTTTGTCAAAGAGGTGAACGCGGACTGTTACTACTATCTGCACGAAAAAAGCGGAGCCAGGGTCCTGAAGATCGCAGCGGACGACCCCAACAAGACTTTCATCATCTCGTTCAAGACCTTCCCGGAATCGGATGCCGGAACACCTCACATCATGGAACATTCGGTGCTGAACGGATCCAGGAACTTCCCGGTCAAGAGTCCGTTCGACGTCCTGTCGAAAGGCTCGCTGAAAACGTTTATCAATGCCTTTACCGGGAAGGACATGACCGCATACCCCCTTGCGAGCATGAACGAGAAAGACTATTTCAACCTGATGCACGTTTACCTTGATGCCGTCTTCAACCCCCTGCTCTATGACGATCAGCGGATCCTCGACCAGGAGGGATGGCACTATGAACTCACCGATCCCAACAATCCCATTGTTTACAACGGCGTGGTATACAATGAAATGAAAGGGGCCTATTCCGACCCCTCGCGGGTGCTGCGGTATGAGTTTTACAAAAACCTCTTTCCCGATAACCCTTACGGCTTTGAATCAGGCGGATACCCTCCTGTTATCCCGACCCTGACATACGAGCAGTTCAAGAATTTCCACAGGCGGTACTACCATCCCGAGAACAGCTACATCCTGCTATACGGCGATGCGCCGCTGGATAAAGAACTGGCCTTCATCGATTCACTCTACCTGTCCAGGTACGATGTAGCGAACAACCTGCCCTCGGTAATCGATCAGCCTGCATTTGAATCCATGAAAGAGGTCACGGACTATTACCCGGTACTTCCGGGAGCAGAGACTGAAGGTCAGACTTTTCTGAATCTGGGATGGGTAGCCGGCCATAACACTGATGTGAAACTCTCCACCGGTCTGGATATCCTGGCGGAGGTACTGGTCAACCAGGAGTCGGCTCCGCTGCGCCTCGCATTCGAGAAGGCAGGCATCGGACAGGATGTCAGCGCATCGAACGACAGTTATCAGCAGAATGTCTTCCAGATCGTGGTGCAGAATGCCAACCCGCAGGACCGGGAACGGTTTCTGGAGATCGTGAATAAGACCCTGCAGGAGCAGGTCGACAGTGGACTTGATATGGAAGCCATAGAGGGAGTGTTGAACCGGTTGGAGTTCAACCTGCGTGAGGGAAATACGGCTCAGAAGGGATTGACCTATGGATTTCAATGCCTGCCGGGGTGGTTCTTTGCCGATGATCCCTTCCTCACCCTGGAGTGGGAAAAACCGCTCAGCGCATTGAAGAAGGGGCTGAAAGAAAAATACCTGGAGTCGCTCATCATCAGGTACATGCTTAATAATCCGCATGCACTGATGTTGACCCTGGAACCCAAACCGGGAATGGAGCAGGAGATCAACCAAGAGGCGGAGGCTGAACTGGCTTCCTACAAAAAGGAACTAACGGAGAATGATATCAACAAGCTGGTGGTGAAAACGGAGGAATTACTAGCCTACCAGAAGGCGGAGGATACTCCTGAAGCTCTGGCTACTATTCCGTTGCTTGAACTCAGCGACATCAACCCGGATGTAGAGTGGTTCCAGGTAGAACAAAAGAAGGCAGAGACGACGCCGGTGCTTTATTTCAATGATTTTACCAGCGGGGTGGTCTATGTGAACCTTTACTTCGATCTCCGTACCCTGCCCGAAGAGCTGATCCCCTATGCTTCGCTGCTGAGCAACTTCCTGGGGATCCTCAACACGGAGAACTACTCCTACGGGGATCTTACCAAAGCGCTCAACATGCATACCGGTGGTTTCTACACTGCTCTTTCCACCTACCTGGAGGACAACGACGACAGCAAGCTGATCCCGAAATTCAGGGTGACCACCAAGGCAATGAACGACAAAGTGGATAAGCTGTTCGATCTTTCCGGTGAGGTGCTGAACAAGTCGTTGTACAACGACGCAGAGCGGCTGAAGACGATCCTCTCACGACACCAGTCACAGCTCGACCAGGCTGTCAAAAGCAATGGATACCGGTATGCAGTGCGGCGTCTTACCTCTTATTACAGCAACGAAGGGATGTTCAGGGAGCGGACCGGAGGACTGGATTACTACTGGTTTGTTACCGACCTGAACAACAATTTTGATCAGCGTTCGCAGGAGATTATTGAAAACCTGACCAAAACAGCCACCCTGCTTTTCAACCATGACAACCTGATCGCTGCAGTCACCTGTGATGAGAAAGATTACCCGCTCTTTACCAGGAATCTCGATGGGTTTGCCGGAATGCTTCCAAAGGAGAATATAATCCTGAACGACTGGACCTTTGATCTGAAAAAGCTCAATGAAGGCATCCTTGCCCCGTCGAAGGTACAGTACGTCATAGATGGCTGTAACTTCAGGAAGCTGGGATTCCCCTGGGATGGGAAACTGTATGTATTGAACCAGATCCTCTCCACCGATTATCTGCAAACCCAGATCCGGGTGGTCGGAGGAGCGTACGGAGGATTCACCGTTATTGACAACGCCGGAAACTTCACATTCCGTTCGTACCGGGATCCTAATCTGAAAGAGACCGTAGAACGCTACCAGGCGATCCCGGCGTACCTGGAGGGATTCACTACCGACGAACCCGGGATGACCCGTTACATCATCGGTACCATTGCCGATATGGATGTTCCTCATACAGCATCGGAAAAAGGTGATATCGCCGTAGGTAATTTCTTTACCAGGCAGACCCGGGAAGCTATGCAGCAGGACCGCGCCGCTATCCTATCGACGACTGTGGAAGACATCCGTGGTTTTGCTCCCCTGGCGAAGGCAGTTCTGGAGCAGAATTACCTCTGTGTATATGGCAATGCGGAGAACATAGATGCTAACAGGAAGCTGTTCGAGAACTTCGTGGAGATAAAATGACGAAGAACCATTCCGTTCGTTAATCGTAGAAATGTTTACGATCATCGATAACTTTTGTTCCGGGTGAAGGAATCGTTTATTTTTGCGACTGTTTCAGGCCAGCATGACAGGTACCATATATACAAGCAGGAAAGAGATCAAGAAAAAACAACCCAATCCCTGGACACTCCGTGTCGTTGTTATCCTGTTCTTCTGGATTCTCATCTACTTTTTCTTTGCCGGACCGGGACGGCTCCTGTTCCCCTCCCTCCTGATCTCTTACTCCAGCGTATCTGATCACAAGAACACCGTCTACTTTTATGGAGACCGGATCGAAAATGCGCTGGATCTGCTCTGGCTGGCATCCCTCGCGCAGGATTCCATCCGCCATTTTTCCGGTGAACCAATCGAAGATGAGTTCAACAGCGGAGTTACCCTGTTTTTGTGCGAATCGCCCCGCCAGTATTTCCATCTTACCTGGAACAACGCCATGGGCTCCTCCATTATGGGGAGGATCGTATTGAACGAAACACGGATTGAAGGGTCAATCTCTTCTTTTTCCGCCGTCATCCATGAGATGCATCACAAATACATCATACGGAAATACGGCTACCTGCCCGCTGTTTTTTTCTATCCGAAATGGTTTGAAGAGGGGTGTGCTACCATGCTGCAGGAGTACTCTTCAGCGGCCGATAATCTGGGAGAGAACCTCCTGGCACAACCCTTCCTGGTGACGGTTACCTCCCTGGAACACCCCTGGAACTGGCAATCGATGGTACGAATGGAGAAGGGGAGAATGGCTGCAAAAGGATATGGCCAGGTCTGCCTCTTCACCCGTTACCTGATAGACCGGTATGGTATCGGGAAGATCCATGCATACGGATCCCGGCTGCACTGGAATATGGAACCTGACAGAACGTTCGAAAAAGTATTCGGAATCCCCCTGGCTACGGCCGAAGCAGAATGGCTCAAGAGCATGGTAGAATCAGGAACTGCCCCGATCGGGACCTCTTTTATCACACTCCCGTTTGATGTGGTGGTGTTCCTTCGGTGGGTGTTTATCCTGCTGATCATCTTTGTCCCGCTGTTTTTTCTGGTTCGCTGGGTTTTCCGGAGGATAACCAGGGCGAAGCACCAAAAACATGACCGATGAAAGCTTTATTATTTTTCTGGGGGATCCTTATTCGGACTCCTCGGGGAGCGCAACCGGCAAACTGGCAGTAGCTCATTGATGCATGTGAAGATTGACCGATATCAACAGGCTGGCAAGGTATTCAGGAAGCTGACGGTTCTTTTACTGGCTTCAGGTCTATCCTGGTCTCTAACCCTGACGGCCCAGAAACAAAACTTTTATTTCTACGGCAAAGTGCTGGATAAGGAGACCCGCCAACCCCTCCACAGTGTTAATATTTCGTTTACCGGAACCACCCTGGGAAGCGCTACCAACAGCAGAGGGGAATTTTCCTTTTTCATCGATACCATTCCGGTCTATATGACGGTCAGCCACCTGGGGTATCAGACCCAGCGGATCTGGCTCGACAACTCCTCCCCATCCATCACCGTTCTGCTTAAACCCGAAGCCCGCCTGCTGCAGGAAGTGGAGATCAAAGCGACCAACGAACCGATCGCTTTTTTCAAGGACAGTCAGTACAGCGTACTCGATTATGCGGTGGACAGCAATCGGGTTTATATGCTGATTTATAGGTTTCGCCGGGCTGAATCGGAACTGCTCTGCCTCTCTCTTTTCGGTGATACCACCTCCTGTTCCGGGGCATTACCCTTCCGCCCGCAGGGACTGTTCCACGATTGTCTGGGGTATATCCACGTACTCAGCAACGACAGCTCCTATCAGATCTTCCGCGATTCTTCCGTCCTCAGGCTCGTCTATCCCTCTGATATCGAGCGTTTCAGGAAAACCCTCTCCGATTGTGTGGCCTCGGCAGGCGATCTGCTCTTTTTCCGGAAAGTCAGCCGGAATCAACTGGGAGTGGAGTTCTATACCATCAACCGGAAAACCAGCCAGCGGCAGCACCTGACCAGGGCTGACGATGAGAAGAAGATGAAAATGCTCCGGCGCAATCCCGACGACAATGCCCTGCTGATGATGGGGGATATCCCGGATAGCCGGGAGGCATTTCAGCAATATAGCTGGATAAAAAATGTACTGTATAAACCCAACACCTCTTCGTTACACAAGCTGGAGGAGATGATCTGTGTGTTCAATACCGCCGACTACACCCTGGAACTCTATACCCTGAACGGGGACTTCGCAGCCAAGCTGAAGATGCAGGTCCAGGAAACCAATGATGGCCGGTGGACGACGGAGATCTACGTGGATGAGATCGACCATAAAATCTATACCTCCTTCCTTAAAAACGGAACATTCACCCTCTACCGCATCGACCTGAACAATGGCGACCTGAAGCGGATCGTTACCGCCAGTCATATGTACCCCCAGAAGGTCAAGGTCCATCATAACTTTCTCTTTTATGTTTACGATGTTCCCGGAACCGGGGATAATAAGCACATGTTCAGGCAGAAGCTGTGAGTTTTATTTTCCCGTTCCCTTTTTTCTCTGCATCTTTGCAAGAGTTCAACCTAATTCTTTCCAGTTCATGAAACGAATGTTTCTTTTCAACGCCATCCTGGCTGGCTTGTCGTTGATGTTACCGGCTCAGCAGACCGCCTGGTACGAAGACATCTACCAGGTCCGGAATTTCCTGGATCGTCAGGATACCCTGTTCGAAACCTATTCGGTGGCTCTTGGAGATGCCTATTACGATTACTATTCCGGAGTGCTGGAGGATCAGGCCAGGCTGGAGGAGCTGAAAGGGCGGAAGTATGTAGAACAGGACAGCATGGAGGTCGTGTTATCCTGGTGGATGCCCAGGCAGGGAGAGATCGCCGATACCCTGATTATCCGGCGCATGATCCAGTGGCACAATATCCTGGCTGCATCCATGGTAAACACGATCCCCGGGATCCGCAACCTGCAGTCGGCGCTTGAAAAATGGCTGGTGGCTTCCGATACGGTGAAGGGAAAACCCTCGTCCAAAGAGTTGGAACAGATGGCTATCGAACTGCTTTCCATGCGCAAAGCGCGGGCTGAAACGCTGGGCTATCCGGGGTATACCGACCTGGTGTTGCTGGTGACCGGGATCCGGCCGGATGCCTTCCAACACTGGCTGGAAGCGATCGATACCCTCACCATAAAGCCATACCGTTCCATGGTGGAAGAGTTGAAAAAGCAGAATGGTCTCGATGAAGTCGGGATCCAGGATGTATTCCGTCTCTATTTTCCGTATTTCCAGAGTGGTCCGCCCGAACCTCCCAAAGAGGAGTGCCAGAAGATCCTCTCTTCGACGCTGAACGGATTGGGGATGAAGTACGAAGAGTTGCCCATCCTGCAGCGGGAGATGCTGCTGCCGCCTCCGATGGGCGGCCAGGGGATTGCCGTACGGATCCCCGACAATTTTAAACTGGTAGTCAATCCCAATGTCGGCTTATCGACCATTTCACATGAAGTGGGACACGGCCTGGCCTGTGTCTATACCCGGATCCCTTCGGCGGTACTCAAGGGATATGAATGGGTTGCCGGAGGAACCAGTCCGATCATGGCAGAAGGGCTGGCCGAATGGACAGCCGGCATTCTGCATAATCCGGAGTGGATGAAAAAGTATACCGAACTATCCGACCAGGAAATTGCGGAAAAAGTCCGGAACTCTAAAAAATACGCCCCGGTGAATCTCCGGTTCTGGCTCTACAATGTATGGCTGGAACTGGAGATCTTCAACAACCCGGGTCTGGATGTGGATTCCCTGCGAAGCGAGCTGCTCCAGCGCTGCCTGCTGGTGGACAAACCCTCATCGCGCCCCCACACCATCGCCAACTCCATGTACGTTTCGTACCCCGTATATAACCACAACTATCTCTTTGCCGAGGTGATTCAGTGGCAGATCCACCATGAGCTGGAACGCCGGCTGGGCCCTGATTACCTTTTTAAACCTGAAACTGCTGCCCTGATGCAGGAGTACTTTTATAAGGATGGCGAATACTATCCCTGGGAGGAGAAGCTGCGTCGCTTTACCGGGAAAGGGCTGGATATTGAGGGGTATATGGAGTGGATGAATGAGTAGGGACATTAGATTTCGTATTGTTGAAATTCCGGGAGCAGAGCTATGAGAATTTTCTTCTACCTGGTCATTCTTCTAATTTTTATCCATTCTCTTCCGGTCTCGGCACAGGAATGCCAGCGGGAACGATGGCCGGAAGGGGATATGAAGAAACTCCATATCCCTGAGGGATATCCAACCTACACGGAGGTATATGCTTACCTGGATTCCATCGTGGCGTTATATCCCGGTATCACGCACATGGACACCAGCTGGAAAAGCCAGTTCCGCGGGTGACGGCATGGATCAACAACTGTGAAATCTTTATTCTTCCCATGTGGAATGTCGATGGATGGAAATACATCATGGAAGAGGAGTACAACGAGCCCCCGTCCTACTGGCACTGGTACAAGAACCTCCATGACAACAACGGGAACGGAATTTTTGAGCCGGATTATGATGGCGTCCAGATCAACACCAATTTTGATTATTCCTGGGAACAAGGCAGTTCAGACCCCTCCAGTAATGGATACAGAGGACCCTTTCCATTTTCAGAAAAGGAGAGTCAGGTAAAGCGAGATTACGCTCAAAGGCAGAAACCTGTCCTTTCAATAAATAACCATTCATTTGGAGAGGTCGTTGCCTGGATCAGTACCCTAAACGGCGAACCAGACCCTGATTCGGTTCTCAACAGGAGTATAGCCGACAGTGTTGCACAGCGGATTCCCTTCTGGGACATTTTCCACCCTGGACCTTTCTCCCGGCATATACTTCTGTTTTGTCCGGACCGAAAGGGAGGGTATAAAGGTTAAATTGGCTAAATATTGATCTGAGCTTCCTGACTCAGAACACAATACTGATCTGCAGCTGCTGTCCCATTGCCGAAACGGTGATGATATCCATCACCCCTTCTGCACCACCGGGCATCGTCAGGCTGATCTCTGCGTTGGCGGTAAGGTCATACTCTTTTGAGTTGGAGTACCCGTCCGTTCCCACCACGGAGATGGTCACCTTGGTTCCGGCCGGATCGGGGCAGAGGACATCTGCATATGCCGTATAACCTTCCTTTGGAGAGGGATCTGCCGGAATGGTATGGAGGTTCTGAACGGCAAATGTCCCTCCCAGATCGACATCCCAGGAAGAGGGTTGAGAAGGATTGAATTCAACGGCCTGGGTGGTGAACGTTCCCCGTCCCGGTATGGTAACACTCAGGCTGTATGTATATGCAACCGGTTTTGGTTCATCATAGAGGAGATGAGCCAGGTTACAGAGGTCGGCGATAGGGTTTTTTTTATTGAATTTACAGATGGCTGATATGGCTTTCGAGGCATTGGCGCAGGTGTTGATGATCTTCTGCCCTTCGCCTGAACCGGGAAATACCTACTGGATTTTGGTTGAAAGCAGGTTACAGATCGTTGACATATTCCCTTCCAATCCAAACAACTCGACATAAAAGTAATAGTCGCAAACATCATGGACGATAGTCCCCAGTTTTTCACACTCCTTTTCATAATCGGGAGGAGGAGCCCCCGACTGGGGGAGGTTAGCAGAGTAAGCTCCGTCGCCGGAAAAGGTTACGGCCTGATTTGGCTGCCCCAGTTGCGGCGTGGTCTGGATCGTCACAAATGCATTATTCACCTTTTGACCACACTGAATGATGTTAAAGGTCATGTTACCGGTAACCTCCTTCAGGGATGACGGAGATTCCTGAATGTCGCGTATTCCGGCAACGGAAGCAATACCCTGGCGAATATTTACCGGATCAACAGCCAGTTGTTCAGGGGTCTCACCCATTGTCCCGAGATCGACAGGAATACTGACCTGAACTTCCCCGGTGGGAGAGATTGCTTTCAGTCGAAAGGAAGAGGTGGAAAGCCAGTCGTATTCAAACACACAACCGTTTCCTGTGAGTACCTGTACCGGTTTGACCCCGTTTTCCAGTTTCACCTGATACAACCCCTGGCCATCAGGGAAGGTCACCGCTGCGGTCTGAATTGCCACCGGTAATCCTTCTGCATCTTTAGTGCCGAAGCAGGTGATGGTTGTTCCATCTTCATACTGCACCTGAAACAGGGCGCCATCGGTTGGGTTGGTAAAGAGCGACAGTTGGAGGACTCCGGGTTCAGGGTTGTTATCCTCCTTTTTCGGACAGCCGGTCAGTAACAGCAGTGCAGCCACTGTCATCAGGATAGAGATTTTAATTTTCATAC
>QYQJ01000065.1 GCA_007280875.1 Bacteroidota bacterium | reverse complement strand
GGGTAGTAAATACTGTTCGTACCTGGGGTACTTTCTCTTTCAGATAAAGAACACCGGTTCCGGTCATCCACTCGTGAAACTGTGCCACGATCTTATCCTGATGAGAGAGGTTGAAGTTATAAAAACTTTCAACGATCTTTCCGGCTGCAAATCCGAACAGGGCCGGTTCCAGATAATCCCATCCGCCTGTCAGAGAATCCAGCTTGTACGTCTCCCAGAATCCAGCCAGGATAGCATCTTTATCAGTAAAAAAATTGGTGAAGTCTACCAGGATAGCAACCGGTCGGCCATTGATATTCCACCGGCCGATCTTGATCCTGAGCCCTTCGCTTTCAGCCTGCTGACGCCATGATTTGTACAGGAATTTATCTTCCTGGAAAAGGGGATTCTCATGGGTCTCTTTCCACACGTCAGGACCAATCACAATGTAGTTATCCTTGAATTCGTCAACCAGGGTCAATGCCTTGGTAGAGACGACGGTATAGATACCACCGATTTTATTGCATACCTCCCAGCTAGTCTCAAACAGGTAATCGGGATTGATAATACGCTCTTCTTTCGTTACCATAACTTAAAAACAGATTGGTTAGTTGGTTTTTTTCATTGATTTTGCGTTGGGTCCGGCTCCGGTTACCTTTTTTTCAGCAGTTGGTTTCTTTGCAAGAGTTGGTTTCTTTGCAGCAGTTGGTTTCTTTACAGCAGTTGATTTCTTTGCAGCAGCTGGTTTCTTTGCAGCAGTTTGATTCTTTGCAGCAGCTGGTTTCTTAATATCCGACGTCTTCTTCCGGATTGTTTTCCTGACCGCCGTTTTCTTTGCTGAAACTTTCACAGGTTTTTCCGTTTCCTTTACGGCATGAGGCTGTTCGCTCCTCGCTTCTCCGGCTGGAACTCCGGGAGTCTCGACACGGATCATAAAGTCGGAAAGCACGTTCATGTAATTGATAAATGCTTCGTAAGGCGATGGATAGGGATTGAAATATTTATGGACCTCTCCGTCGGAAAACCATTTGGTACACATGTAATAGAAATGATCACTGGCCTGCAAACGTTCCCAGTCCCGCAGCACATCCGGTCTGTCACTCTCTACTACAGCCTGCTCGATTCCATATAATTTTCCGAATGCTTCATCCTGTAGTTCATTCCCCAGCCAGGCAGTCAGGTCCTTTTCCTCATCAGCCCATGAGATCGGGTAAAGGACTGTAATGGGGGCGACAGGCTGAAGTTGTTCACTGATCTCCCTGGGGGTGGAGAACCTGTATGGCGAATGAGCCAGGACCGTCCGCGGGAGTTTGTGGAAAAATTCGAATATCCCTGTTTCTTTCCACTGCTGCTCCCCAAGGGTTTCGTAATTAAGAAAGAGGTTCACGACCTCTTCATTGTCCGGAACTTTATTCAGCCAGCCAACAAACTTTTCAGTTGTAATGGGCCATTCAGACCAGGCGCGGTTCGAGAAGCGGAAAATGATGTCGTCGCTCAGTCTGTAATTCCGGAGTAACAGCTTCAATTTCGGGTTAATCGCACTGTAATAGAGAAAATTGGGACTTTTCCAGCCCAGGATATGCTTGGCACCTTCCGTAAGCAGAGTGGTAAAACCCTGTTCTGCTGCAGTCAGGCCGATCTCATCGTTGAAGATCAGCTCCGTGTTTCGAAAAGTGGTTGGAGACTGACCGAAGAGGTCATTGATTCGGTCGCGATGCTTGACAACCTGCCGTATGAATTCCTCTTTACTTTTCAGGGAGGCCAGGGAGTGGGAATAGGTTTCTCCGGTAAATTCCACGCATCCCGTTGAGGCCAGTTCCTGAAATCCATGGATTACCTCGGGAGCATGCTGCAGTAACTGTTCCAGTGCCGGACCTGAGATACTGTAGGATACCCTGAAGGCCGATCCGTATTCCCGGATCAGGTCCAGGATCATCCGGTTGGCCGGAAGGTAGGAGCGCTCGGCTACCCGGCGGATGATATGCCGGTTCTGATAGTCATCATAATACTGGTGATCCTGACCAATATTAAAAAACCTGTAGGTACGTAACCGATAAGGCTGATGAACCTGAAAACAAAGATTGATGAACTTCATATCGATTGGTTACATTGACACTATTACTTACTGCCTCCTTGCCAGGGCCACCTTATAAACACCCAAAACATTGAAGGAGGCATTCTCCCATTTGAGGTTATCCACCTCCCCTTTCCCGTAATGGGCAAACATTTTCTGTAATCCTTTGTAGTGTAGAATCCCATATATCGCGTCGGCCATGGCATCGATATCCCAGAAATCGATTTTGATCGCGTGCCGCAGAACTTCAGAAACCCCTGATTGCTTGGAAATAACGACCGGAACGTTGGATCGCATGGCTTCCAGAGGCGAGATCCCGAAGGGTTCAGAAACCGATGGCATGACATAGACATCGCTCATAGCGAACATGGTGTCTACTTCAGCGCCGGTCAGGAATCCCGTAAAGTGGAAGCGGGTACCCATTTTTAGTTTGGCTATGCGCCGTACCATCCGGTTCAGCAGGTCTCCTGAGCCGGCCATCACAAAGCGTACATTCCTGTCACGTTTTAGCACTTTATGTGCGGCTTCGACAAAATAATCCGGTCCCTTCTGATACGTAACCCGGCCGAGGAAAGTCACCACCTTCTCTTTTACATGTTTCTGTATTCCTTCCAATTCCGGACGATCAGCTGGCTCCACTGCATTATGGACCGTATAGACTTTCGAGGGGTCAATGCCATATTTCTCAATGACGATCTGCCGTGTGAGGTTACTGACAGTAATGACCTCGTCGGCTGCCTCCATACCGCTTCGCTCAATATCGTAAACGGTCTGGTTTACATGTTCCCCTGAACGGTCAAATTCGGTGGCATGAACGTGAATTATTAACGGCTTTCCGCTGATGTGTTTGGCTGCGATCCCGGCCGGATAGGTTAACCAGTCGTGGGCATGGATAAGATCATACTCCAGCTTGCTGGCAATGGAAGAGGCCACAAGTGCATACCGGGAGACCTCCTGCATCAGATTTTTGCCGTATTTTCCGGAAAAAGAGAACCGTTTGGAAAAAACCGAACTGGTTGTCTCCGTCTTCTGTAGCTCCTCTTCTTCGACCAGTTTCTCAAATTCCTCTTCACCAAGGTAGGGGATCAGGTTTGAACCGATCTCCATGTATTTGATCTTGTTCCAGAATTCCTGCTGCGCATGATCCAGGATATCCAGGGTTATATCACTGGCACTCACCAGCCTGAAACCCTCCGGAGACTCATCACCATACGCTTTCGGCACCACAAAGATAACCTCCGTTCCCAGTTTAACCAGCCCCTTGGTCAATCCGAAACAGGCAGTTCCCAGCCCCCCTGTAATATGGGGTGGGAACTCCCAGCCGAACATCAGTACACGCATATCAATTTACGAATTATGATTTCGATTTACGATTTCAAACTCCCTCATTCCTTATTCCTCATTCCTTAGTCACTTTCGTATTCCCTGATCAGTTGATTAACCCTCAGGATCTCCGCCACGGAACAAGCCTGGGAGATGGCTCCCCGGGGTGTATAGGGAGGATCTCCGTCACAGATCTCTGAGATCGATCCAACCCCATGTTCCGTCACCATCTGGCTGATTTCTTCGTAATACCCTTTGATGAATGAAAGTCCGCTTTTCCCGTGAATTCGCAGATACCCTTCAGCAAAATGGCCGAAAAGCCAGGGCCATACTGTGCCCTGGTGATAGGCCTGGTCACGCTCTGTCTGATCCCCGAAGTAGACTCCCCTGTATGCTGCACTCACTGGTGTAAGTGTTCTGAGACCTCTCGGAGTCAGTAACTCCTGCTTGATCTTGCTAAGCACCTGTTTCCGGATCTCTTCGCACACCGGACTATATGGCAGTGAAGTTGTAAACACCATATTGGGGCGGACCGACCAGTCGGTATAGTCTCCATCAATGTAATCAGCCAGGTAACCCTTCTCCTCATTCCAGAAGGTCCGCACAAAAGCGTCCGGGATCATCTCAGTGATTTCACGCCACTGTCCGATAAATTTAGCATCACCGAACTGGTCAGCGAGCTCCAGAGTAAATCTGATCGCATTGTACCACAACGCATTAACCTCGACAGCCAGCCCTATTCGCGGGGTTACCGGCTTGCCGTACACCACCGCATCCATCCAGGTAATGGCCATCCCGGGAACCCCTCCGTAGATCAGTCCGCTTGGCTCCATATGGATGTTGAAGTGGGTCCCGGCACGGTATCCTACAAGGATCTGTTTCATAACACGCCCATAATCTTTCCACACCTCCTGATGTAAACCGGTTTGAGTGGCATATTGCTGAAGCGTCCAGAAGAACCACAAAGAGGTATCTATGCTGTTAAAATCTCTGTTTTTCCCGCCCCCGTTATTAGGAAAGAAGGGCCCGTCGAGTTCTTTCACCATGGTGTCAATAACCGCTTTGCAGGTATTCGCATTACCCGAGGTCAGTGTCAGGCCGGGGAGTGCCACGAAGGTATCCCTTCCGCGACGCCCGAACCAGGGAAACCCGGCTATGACTTCGGTCTTTGTTCTCCTTTTAACGATGAATTGCTCTGCTGCGTTGAGCATACAATGCTCAAAACTATCGCGAGGAGTCCTTCGGTTGATCTCGGTTGTAAAAAGCCGTTTGATGCTCAGTGGGGAGATCGAAGATGTGCCAGCAGAGAAACAAACTGTCTCTCCCGGCTTGAAATCAAACTCAAAGAAGCCGGGAACCAGGAGATCTTCCAGGTATTCATACCCGCGCTCCATTTCCTCCTGGTATTCAATGTTGTAATACCAGTCCGGAGCATGGGTGTACTCGCTTTTTTTGGAAATCTGCAGGTAGAGGTCGGAATAACCGTGGTAGAGTTTCATACGGATGCCTCCGTCGACCTTCTCATATTTCTTATCCGCATAAATGTTCTCCTTACAGAGGCTGTGCACATTGCGAAATGCCAGAAAAGGTCTAAGTCTCAAGCGCGTGGGAGCATTGGCCTCCTCCAGGGTGTACCGGACAATCACCCGGTCTTCCCTGGAAATAAAGATCATCTCCCGGGAAAGGATAGCTCCGCCAACGCGGTACTGGATCTTAGGTACCTCTTGGACTGAAAAATCCCGGATGTACTTATGCCCTTTGGGAATGTAAGTTCCTCCCTTATATTTATGAATCCCGAGGTTAAACTCGGCATCCTGCTGGATTACGGTTTCGTCAAGCGACGATAGCAATACATGGTTCTCATGATCAATCTCCGGTTGCGGAGTGACCAGCATGCCATGGTATTTCCTCGTATTGCAATTGATAATGGTGGAACTGGCATAGGAACCACCCCGGTTCGACCGGATAAGTTCTCGTCGCAGCGAGTATTCCAGATTGACCAGTTGGTTTTTATCAAACTTGATATAACTCATACACTGTGAATTATCAACCGTTTTAAAAGGAATCTACAGGAATTGATCTGCAAAGTTACAATATTAAGCCTATTAAACGTTTTATTACAGTAACATGAATATACCTATTTTTGTCCCATGATAATCTACCGGAGGCATTTGGTTTTTATTCTGCTTGCAGGAGCTCTTACGATTCTCTTCGCCTGCAAGAAACGCGATAAAATTGATACCGATCCCTCTTTGAGGCTCACATTTTCGACCGATACGGTATTTTTCGATACCGTGTTTTCCACCATCGGGTCCATTACCAAAAGGTTGATCGTTTATAATGGCAACGACAGCAAACTCAATATCTCCCAGATCCGGCTGGCTGGTGGAGAGGGATCCAGCTACCGCATTAATACTGACGGGGATCCCGCTCTGGCAGTACAGAATGTGGAAATTTACGGACACGACAGCCTCTTCATCTTTGTCCGTGTCACGATTGATCCAAACAACCAGAACACTCCATTTGTGGTATCCGATTCAATACTTTTTTCCGTGAACGGGAACCTCCAGGATGTGGACCTGGTAACCTGGGGACAGAATGCCCGTTTTTATAAGGAAGCTACCCTGAAGGGAAGCATCGTGTGGGACAGCCTCCTCCCCTTTGTCATTTACGGCCATTTGCGGATTGACACCTCTTCATCGCTGATCATATTGCCCGGTAGTAAGTTGTATTTCCATAAAAGTGCTTACCTCGCCATTTCTTATGATGCCTCTTTAAAAGTGTACGGTAACCTGGAGCACCCGGTTCGTTTTCAGGGCGACCGGCTCGATCCCTTTTACCGGGATCTGCCGGGGCAATGGACGGGGATTCTCCTGGAGAGCGGCTCGAAAGAGCATGAGATCAATTACGGGATCATTAAAAACGGGGTGTTTGGTCTTTTGATCGATGAGAAGCGAAACCAGCCTGATCCGGTACTGAAACTGGATAACACGATCATTCAGAATACTACGGCGGATGCTATTTTTGCCTATGCCACCACCATCACTTCCACCAATTGCGTGCTGGTTAACTGCGGAGGTTCTGCACTGTGGATCGAGAACGGTGGATCCTATAATTTCCGGCAACTGACCATTGGAAATTACTGGGGCAGTTCGGTCAGGGTTTCCCCTTCCCTTTATATCAGGAACTACTCGTTTGATACTACCGGTGGACAATCGTCCGGACCACTGACCAACACGTTTTTTGGGAACACTGTTATTTACGGGTCTGATGCAGATGAGATGTTGGTCGATGAGATGGAGGGTGTACCGTTTGAACTCGTTTTCGATCATTGTCTCTTACGGACACAGGAATCCATAGTAAACCCACAGAGGTACATCGGTTGTTTTGCCAACGAAGATCCTTTGTTCGTAGATCCGCAGGCATTCGATCTCCGGATCGATTCCCTCTCACCGGTAATCGGCAAAGGAATTCAAATGGGTGTTCCGTTTGATATCAATGGAGTCGACAGGGGGGCTACTCCAGATCTTGGCGCGTATCAATGGGCTCCAGCACGGTAATTACCGAATCCCTTTTCCCATAGCTTTCAGTAATGTTGAACTGATGTCGGCCGGTGATTCGGAAATGAAGACGCCGCATTCGTGCAGAATCTCTTTCTTGGCCTGGGCCGTATCGGCTTTCCCTCCCACGATGGCCCCCGCATGACCCATTGTCCGGCCTTTCGGAGCAGTGGCACCGGCAATGAAACTGATCATCGGCTTGGTCCCGTGGTCTTTGAACCAGTACCCCGCATCGGTCTCCATATTCCCACCGATCTCCCCGATCATGACGATCGCTTCGGTTTCCGGATCATTCATAAAGAGCTTCACAGCACCACAGATGGTAGTTCCGGGGATCGGGTCTCCTCCGATACCAATGACCGTCGATTGACCCAACCCGGCTTTGGTAAGCTGATCTACCGCTTCGTATGCGAGGGTTCCGCTCCGTGATACCACCCCGATGGTACCGGGTCTGTGTATGAAACCTGGCATGATGCCGATCTTGGTGTCGGGCGGTGTAATGATTCCGGGGCAGTTTGGTCCGATCAGGTGGATCCCTTTTTTGGTGATGTAATCTTTCACTGGGATCATATCAATGACAGGGATTCCTTCGGTTATGCAAACGATTACGCGAATCCCTGCGTCTGTTGCTTCGGTGATGGCATCGGCGGCAAAGGGCGGGGGTACAAAAATGACCGAAACATCCGCTCCGGTCGATTTAACGGCCTCTGCAACCGTGTTGAAGACGGGCCGGTCGAGGTGCATCAGTCCTCCTTTTCCCGGAGTTACACCACCCACGATATTGGTTCCATATTCGATCATCTGTGCGGTGTGGAAGGATCCTTCACTACCGGTAAACCCCTGTACGACGACACGGGAATCTTTATTGACTAAAACGCTCATTTTGAAGTACGAATTACGAAGTTAGAAGTTAGAATGAAAGTTAGAAGTACGGATTAATTCTCACACATATAATTATCTATATGCATAAATAAATGGGTTTGTCTTCTGGCATCAAAGATATGGATTATGGGATAATTGAAGAAATTATCGGATAATATATTCTATTCAGATAAAATATTCAATCTTTTTAGTTAGGGCCGCAATGAGGATATTCCCTTCATCAGGCTTGAGCCGCCATAAATGGCATAAAGGTATCCCTTTCTTCGGGCTTGAGCCGCCATAAATGGCATAAAGGTATCCCT
>QYQJ01000051.1 GCA_007280875.1 Bacteroidota bacterium | reverse complement strand
GATTTTTTCTCGGCGGAAGAATCTTTTTTCGGTGGTTCTTTCATTTCCTCTTCCATGCCTTGAACGCCATCTTTGAAGCTTTTAACCCCTTTTCCGATGCCTTTCATCAGTTCGGGAATTTTGCGGCCGCCAAATAATAAGAGCACGACGAGAACAATCAGAATGATCTCCGTCGTACCCAATCCGAATATTAGAAACAGGTCATTGAACATGGGGTCCTCCTTATTTGATTCGGTACAAAGGTAATAAAAGCCATGCAATTTTATTCCACGGGAAGAAATCAATTTATTCAACCGGATCATTCAGGAACAGGCAGCTATCTCCATAGCTCAGGAAGCGGAACGCATGATCCAACGCATACCGGTAAAGTTCTTTCCAGTTCTCCCCGAGGTACGCAGCGATTAGCAACAGCAGGGTACCGCGGGGTTGGTGGAAGTTGGTGATCATCCCACGGATGATCCGGAACCTGTATCCGGGGACAATCATCAGGGCAGTACTGGTCCGGAGGAATGACATTCCTGACCGGTCCAGTTCCCGGAGCAGCGCTGTCAGCGCTTCTTCAGGGGATACCTCCAGGTGAGGGGGCAGTTTATAGGGATCCCACTGCCCGACTCCGGTCTGGAGGCTACTGGGAGTGGTTAGCTGTTTGACTCCCAGCCAGTACAGGCTTTCCAGTGTTCTGACCGAGGTAGTCCCCACGGCAATCACCGGATCCCGAAGGCTGCTTGCCAGCTGAAGGATGGTCTCTTTCCCGACCGTAATTTGTTCCCGGTGCATCTGATGCAGGGTAATATCGGAAGAGGTCACCGGCCTGAATGTCCCCAGCCCGACATGCAGGGTGACCTGTACCTGGTGAATATTCCGGGATTTAAGCTTCTCCAGTGCGGTGGGCGTGAAATGGAGGCCGGCCGTAGGAGCTGCCACTGATCCCTTTTCCACTGCAAACATGGTCTGGTAACGGACCAGGTCATCCGGTTCATCGTTCCGGCTGATGTACGGAGGAAGGGGTATCCGGCCGGCTCTCTCCAGGATTTCACCGAAGTTGTATCCGGCATCCCACGAAAACGTGACAGCAAATGTTCCGTCATGCAGATCCTTCCCGCGTCGGGCCTTCAGGATAATGAACTGGTTCCCCATGTGTACCCGCTTCTCCAGATGCCCCTCTTTCCATCGTTTGGCCTTTCCTATCAGACATTCCCAGGTAACCGGTCCGGTTTGTAAAAAAGCCTGGTGTATTTCCCTGGTAGGTGCCTGCGGTTCCAGACAGAATATCTCCACTTCGGTCCCGGTTGCTTTCTGAAAGCGTAGCCTCGCCCGGATGACCCTGGTGTTATTGAAAACCAGCAGGCTTCCGGAAGGTAGATGGGCGGCGATGTTTCTGAACTGATCCTCACCGGGCTGCCCGTTTTCCCATACCAGAAGTTTAGATGCATCCCGCTCCGGCAAGGGATGCTGGGCAATCCGGTTCGGGGGAAGGTCGTAGGTATAATCTTCGATATTGATTTCCGGTATAGCCATCAGATTGAACCACAGAGTACACAGGGTATACAGATCAACTCCATCTGGAAGGATTTGCGCGGGTACTGAAGAATACCAAAATTAGGGAAAATCGGGTTCCTGAGCGGAAATACTCAGTATCTTTACAGGAACAATCCCGATTCGATGGCCTGGAAACAACACATCCCCAATACCCTGACCGCATGCAACCTGATTGCCGGTCTGGCAGCCATTACCCTGGTCCTGGAAGGAGACCTCGTGATGGCATCCGTCTTCATATTCATTGCCTCCCTGTTCGATTTTCTGGACGGTGCGGCTGCCCGGTTGCTGGATGCTTACTCGGAACTGGGAAAGCAACTCGATTCACTGGCCGATCTGATCTCGTTCGGGGTGGCACCCGGTATGATTATGTTCACGTTGCTTTCGGCAGGCTGCGAAGGGAGTTGCAACATCCTGGAGCGGTACCACATCACTCCCTATTTTGCCCTGCTGATCCCTGTGTGCTCGGCCTTCCGCCTGGCCAAATTCAACATCGACCTGCGGCAGGGGGAGCATTTTATCGGCATGCCTACTCCCGCGACTGCTATCTTCTTTGCATCCATTCCCCTGGTGTTGTTTTACCAGGTAAACCAGTTCTCCCTGATCCCCCTCGGATTTTTTGCCGACTTTTTCTCCAACACACGGGTTCTGGCAATCCTGACAGTGCTCTTTTCTTACCTGATGATCTCCGATTTCCACATCTTCTCGATGAAATTCAGACGGATGAGCTGGAAGGGTAACGAAGTAAGATACCTCTTTCTGATCCTGGCTGCTGTTTCCCTGATCCTGTTTGCCATCTGTGCCATCCCACTGATCATCGCACTCTATTTTATCCTGTCGCTGGTGTTTCAGAAACGGATTGCAAGGGGGGAGAATGATTAGAAGCGAGAAGCGAAATAGCGAAATGGCGAAATAGCGAAAAGAATTCGTAAATCGGAAATCGGATCATTCGTAAATCACTTCGACCCTTGAACCTTAAAATTAGCGTCTTAGCTCGAAATTCTGACCCAGGTACACCTTCCTCACATGGGGATCTTCTGCGAGCTCAACGGAGGAACCGCTCCGGAGGATGCTGCCTTCAAAGAGTAGGTAGGAACGGTCGGTGATGGAGAGGGTTTCATGGACGTTGTGGTCGGTGATCAGAACCCCGATATTTTTCTCCTTCAGTTTGATGACGATCTGCTGGATATCCTCTACTGCGATGGGATCAATGCCCGCAAAGGGTTCGTCAAGCAGGATAAAACAGGGGTCTACGGCCAGGCACCGGGCAATTTCCGTCCGTCGTCGTTCCCCTCCTGAGAGGGTGATACCTAAGTTTTTCCGGACATGCTGCAGCCCGAATTCGTCCAGCAGTTTTTCCAGCCGTTCCTTTTGCTGGGGACTGGTCAGTTTGGTAAATTCAAGGATCGCCCGGATGTTGTCTTCGACACTCAGTTTGCGGAATACCGAGGCTTCCTGCGGCAGGTAGCTGATCCCGCGCTGGGCCCGGCGGTACATGGGCTCTGAAGTGATGTCGAGTTCGTTGAGAAAGACCCGTCCGCCAAAAGGTTTGATCAACCCTACGATGATGTAAAACGAGGTGGTTTTTCCTGCGCCGTTCGGACCAAGCAACCCAACGATCTCCCCCTGCTCCACCTGGATGGTCACTTCATTGACGACGGTCCGTTTACGGTACTTCTTGACAATTTTTTCGGTTCGGAGAATCATGATCTCATATTCTGGCACAAAAGTAACGATTCTTCAGAAGGAAAAGTATAGGGAAACGAAAAGGCCGAACCGGGTCGGATCCGGATTGAGCCGGTCATCCAGGTGGTTCAGCCGCCAGATGGCATCCACGCGGACGATGCGGAAGATATTCTCAATTCCCACCCCGGCTTCCCAGTATGGGATGTCACCAAACGACCGCATCTGAAGGGGAAACAGGGAGTAGGCCTCGTTCTTCTCCGTCAGGGTTCCGTAGACGCACCGGAGATGAGCTACCTCCCGCCATTTCAGTTTCCGGATAAGCGGGATGTGGTTGAACAGGAGTCCGTCGAAGTGGTGTGTATAACAGACAGACAGGTACTGATCGCTGGCAAACTCATAGTAATTCATCAGGTTGGATGCGAACTCGTCGTACAGGAAAGTCTGGTTCCCATCGTGGATCTTCAGCAACGGATAGGGCAGAGTACCCCATATTTTTCCGACCTCAATGGTATATTTCGACCAGCCGACTGTTGAGAAATTGAACCACTGCTCCAGGTTCAGGGTGAGCCGGTGATATTCGTAATCGCTGTGGAAGAGGTTCGGAATGCCATAGGCGTACCGGATGAGAATGATAGGATAACTGGAGCTGAGGGTATAGCGGTAGAACTCTCCCGACAGGAAGCGTTCCCGGAAAGAGATCCGGATATCAAACACCACTTCGGAGGTGAAGATATGGGGAATGAATTCCGGTTTATCGCGGCTTTCCGGAAAAATCACAAAAGAGGTTTCCCCCAACGGAAACAGCTCCCGGTGGATAAAATGAAGGCGGTTGATCAGCCCGTTGAACCACTCGTGTTCGTACATGATCTTGAACTCCTGAACACGGGTAAGTTTGTCGTTCGGTCCCCGGCGAAACAGGGAAGAGAGAATGTTGTCGGTGGAAAAGGCGTTGGGACTCAATCCCAGTTGTTCCAGGTCATTCTTGTAAGAGGCCACCAGGTCCCGTCGCGGATTTTTACCGAACATGTACATCACCTCGCCGCCGTATTTGAAGCGTTGATCCTTTATTCCGTAAGCCAGGTAAGCCTCCAGCTGGATCTTTTTACTGAAGGAGTTGGAAGTACGTCCGCCAAACCGGAATCGGGCTCCTTCAATGGTATTGAAACTGAACAGTTTGGTATAGGGTCCCAGTTCCACCTTCCCCCAGGGCATATAACCGTTTACCGCTGTGTATATCACATCCATATACGTTTTAAAGATGGGGATGTTCTTTACGGAATCCACCATCACGTAAATTCCCTGTTCCGATTCGGTCAGCTTCTCATGGCGGGCCAACTCCCACCAGGTATCATCCTTCCGGGTAGCGTCGGGTTCGATAAAGACATTGGCCGGAAGAGAGAGAAAACGTTTGTTTTCGGGAGGATCAAATTGAAAATCCCGGTAGGAGGTAGTCCGGTGTCCGAAGAAACCGACCACCTTATCTGTATTTTCAATGATGTTGAAATCGGCGATCATCTCGTCCCGGGTGATCATCCAGAACCGGTTGTTTGTCCACTCGAACTCCTGCCTGACAACCAGATCGTTGATAAAATTGATGTTGGCATCGGAGGCGATCCGTAGGTCAATCTTACGGATGGCAAAGCTGGTATCGGCTACCCAGAAGCTTCCTGTGAAGGTAAGTTCTTGCTGCCTCCTGGGTTTGAACATGATGTGGTAGCACCAGTTGTTCCCCAGAAAGGTGCTGTCGACCAGGTAATACCGGTAGAAGTCGAGTCCAAAATCAGCAATCGGACTCACAAAGTTCTTTTCGAAAATGGGGATGTGATCTTTGTAGATATCAATCTGCTCCGAGAGGTTTCCCAGGAAATGCGCCACGCTTTCGTTCTCCAGTCCTGAGAGCCTCGAAGCCTTGATGATCTCTTTCCGGGCGCGGGGAAATTTCCGGAAGTAAACATCTGAAACCGTTTCGGTTATGAAGACCGGGAGGTACGATTTCCCGTTGATGGTGGAGGTATCGACGTAGGAAAAGATAAAATCGAACTGGTTGAACAGTTTTCGCTGCCTGAGCCGATCGCTGAGGTTATTGGCATCCAGCTCGATCTTGGTATAGGCTTCATACTGGTACGAGTCGAACGATTGCAGGGAGTTGACCCCTTTATTGGCGATGACCTTTGCCAGGATCTTCTCGGCAGGATTTCCCGTATACCGGATGGTCACCTCTTCCAGCAGGTATGTGGCCGGCTGCAGGACAAAATCCACCGTCTGAAACTGATGTGCCTGGATTTTGATGCTCTGTGCGGTATATCCGATCAGGGAAGCTCTGACAGAGTCGGCCCTGACGACAAATTCAATGGCATACTTCCCGTCAAAATCGGTGAGGGTCCCGATGGTGGTTCCGGTGATCACGATATTGGTAAAAGGGAGGGGTTCACCGGTAACGCCATCAGTCACGCGCCCCATGATCTTGGTGACCTGTGCGGGAAGAGTGAGGCTATGAAGCAAGAGCCAGCACCCTGTTATCATTCCATATATCACCCGGTAATCGTTCATGAAACGGGGGTCCCGCAGGTTGCGGATTAAATGATGCCTTCCTTCAGGATATCATGCAGGTGGACAATCCCGAGATATTCCCCTTTTCTGGTTACGATGAGCTGGGTAATGTTATTGTTTCGCATTAACTGGAGGGCTTCGATGACCAGAGTATCCGGCTCGATGGTTTTCGGGTTGGGGCTCATGATATCTTCTGCTGTCATCTGGTCGATCCCCGTGTTTTTCTCCAGCATCCGGCGGAGGTCACCGTCGGTAATGATCCCGGCCAGAGTACCCTTTTTCAGGACGGCTGTAGCTCCCAGCCGGTTGGATGAGATTTCAAGAATCACAGTCCGGATCGTATCAGAAACGTGTACTTTTGGCACCGGATTGTTGACGTACAGATCTGCGGCGGTAAGATAAAGTTTCTTCCCCAGAATCCCACCGGGATGAAACTTGGCAAAATCGCTCGCTGTAAAACCGCGGCTTTCCAGCAGGCATACGGCCAGGGCATCACCCATGACCACCTGCGCGGTGGTACTTGAGGTGGGTGCCAGGTTGTTAGGGCATGCCTCCTGCGGCACCGATGTGTCAATCACGTGTGTGGCCTGGATAGCAAGGTAGGAATGGGAGTCGCCTACCATAGCAAGAATGGGGTTGCCGTTCTTTTTTATCAGGGGTACGAGGATCTTAATCTCCGGTGTTTCACCACTTTTGGAGAGGCAGAGGACTACATCCTCTTTCTGGATGATCCCTAAATCTCCATGGATTGCATCAGCCGCATGCATGAATACGGATGGCGTGCCTGTGGAGTTAAAGGTGGCTACGATTTTTTGTCCGATGATCGCGCTTTTACCAATTCCTGTTACGATTACGCGTCCTTCTGCCTGCAGGATAACCTCCACACACCGGAGAAATTCATCATTAACAGAGGCAAGGAGACCTTTCACGGCATCCGCCTCCTGAAGAATGGTTGTTAGGGCAGTTTTTTTTATATCCTCGCTATTTTTCAACATGCAATTTTTTTGAAAAAATTTGTGTTACTCGGAATATTTGTGATTATATTTGTATATAGAGCATTAAATATTTCTAAATCAGGTAATCTCGAACAAAAGTAATCAAATAACCAATTCCATGCAATGACGGCTAGTAAGGGTGATCATCAACTGCACGAAGTCTTGAAAACGGTATTTGGATTTGATACCTTCAAAGGCAATCAGGAGGCCATCATAAAAAATGTTCTTGCTCAGAAAGATACATTTGTCATCATGCCGACCGGTGGGGGAAAATCACTCTGTTACCAGCTTCCGGCACTTATTCAGGAGGGAACCGCCATCATCGTATCTCCCCTGATCGCATTGATGAAAAATCAGGTGGATTCGATGCGCAGCTTCGGGACCGAGGAGGAGGTAGCCCACTTTATGAACTCTTCCTTAAGCCGGCAGGAGATTCTCCAGGTCAAGAAAGATATCACCCGGGGGAAGACCAAGTTGTTGTATGTTGCTCCGGAAACCATTACCAAGGAAGACAATATCGAGTTCCTGAAACACATCACAGTCTCTTTTTATGCGATCGATGAAGCCCACTGCATCTCCGAATGGGGGCATGACTTCCGGCCGGAATACCGCCGCCTGAGGCCCATCATCGACGCCATCGGACAGAAAGTACCGGTCATCGCTCTCACAGCCACTGCTACTCCAAAGGTTCAGCAGGATATTCAGAAGAACCTCGGGATGATGGATGCAGCCGTGTTCAAATCCTCCTTCAACCGTTCCAACCTTTACTATGAAGTAAGGCCGAAAAACAAGACCGTGGTGAAGGATGTGATCAAGTATATCAAATGCCAACCAGGAAAATCGGGAATTGTATACTGTCTAAGCCGGAAGAAAGTGGAGGAACTTGCCGAAACCCTTTCGTTGAACGGGATCAAGGCACTGCCTTACCATGCCGGTTTGGAAGCATCCGTACGCCGGGAAAATCAGGACAAGTTCCTGATGGAAAAGGTGGATGTGATCGTCGCCACCATCGCCTTCGGCATGGGGATCGATAAACCGGATGTCAGGTACGTGATCCATTTCGATATGCCGAAAAGCCTGGAGGGATATTACCAGGAAACCGGACGTTCCGGACGTGATGATGGCGAAGGAAACTGCATCGCCTTTTACAGTTATGACGACATCCTGAAACTGGAAAAATTCCTGAAAGGAAAAACGGTTGCGGAACAGGAGATCGCCAAACACCTCCTCTTTGAAACGGTCAGCTACAGCGAATCCTCAGTCTGTCGCCGGAAGCAGCTACTGCATTACTTTGGTGAGATCTACAGGGTGGATAATTGCCAGAGTTGCGACAACTGCCTTCATCCGAAGAAAAAATTTGAGGGCAAGCAGTCTATCGAACTGGTTCTCCAGGCAATCGTATCGATGAAGGAACAGGTGAAACACAAGCACCTGATCAATGTCCTGCTGGGCAAACTAACTACTCCCGTAAGAAACTACAAGCACAACAAACTGGATGTATTCGGGAAAGGGGCTGACAAAGATGAGAAGCTCTGGAATGCAGCTATCCGGCAGTGCCTGATCGAACGGCTGATCACCAAAGACATCGAGAATTACGGCATCCTGAAAATGAGTGCCGACGGGCACAAATTCCTGAAGAAACCCTGGTCGGTGATGCTGGTTGACGACCATGATTATGAAAATCCTGAAGAGGATGAATTACTCGAGTCGATGGTGTCTAAAAG
>QYQJ01000048.1 GCA_007280875.1 Bacteroidota bacterium | reverse complement strand
TTAATTAGTGCTCCTCCAGGGTCTCAATGCTTTTCAGAAAAGCGGGATCAATGGAGTTCAACAGTGGGAAAAATCCCTCATTATCAAGAATATTCCTGCCAATGTATGCCTTCAGCATCACCCGCGCACGAGCATCGGAAGCGGTAAAATCAGCCCCTTCCCGTTTCACTCCCAGGCTATCAGCATAGGCAATTAGCCCACGATACATTTCGTCTGTGACCATAAAAGCCCCGTTGAAGTCGGCATAATTTGTAAACCGGCTCAACTCGCTCCGGTGACGGTCAGTATATTCAAAGGCGTAGCGGTAAAGCAGACCTTTGTTGATCAGGAGGGTATAGTAATTGAGACTTTCGCTTCGGTCCACCGGCACAAAAATATCCGGTACAATGCCCCCTCCTCCATAGACAACCTTTCCGCCGGGGGTGGTAAATTTCAGCGAATCGGCGATCTTGATGCTGTCGGCGTTTTCCAGTTCCCCGTTCACCACACGGTGGTAGTAATCGGCATAATAGTCGCCGGTACTTCCATTTTCATAGGGTCGTTGGATGCACCGGCCTGTTGGGGTGTAATACTTGGCTACCGTCAACCGGACGGCTGAACCATCCTGGAAGTTCAGTTGTTCCTGGACCAGTCCTTTCCCGAAGGAACGACGCCCGATGATGGTTCCGCGGTCGTTATCCTGAATGGCACCCGCTACGATCTCTGCAGCAGAAGCAGACCACTCATCTACCAGCACGATAATTTCCCCGGTTTTAAAGAGTCCATGACCGTTTGCATAAAACATCTCTTTTGGGTGGTTCATACCTTCCGTATAGACGATCAGGGCCCCTTTCTCCAGGAACTGATTGGCCACATTCACCGCTGCCTGCAGGTACCCCCCGCTATTGCCCTGCAGGTCGAGGATCAGCGAATGCATCCCGGCTTTGATCAGCTCGCCCAGTGCCGCATGAAATTCGTCGGCAGTGGTAGCGGAGAAATTGTTCAGCCTGATATACCCGATACCGGGTTCCACGATGTAGGCGATGTCAAGACTATAGGTGGGAATCACATCCCGGACGATGGTGAATTCGATCAGAGCAGGGGCGCTCCTGCGGAATACGGTTACATCGACGGTAGTTCCGGTGGGTCCCTTGAGCAGGCGCATCACATCGGTATTCGATAATTTTTTCCCGGTAACATTTTCTCCGTTAACCCGTACGATCCGGTCACCCGCTTTTATGCCCACCTGTTCCGAGGGGCCTCCGGGAATCGGGTTGATCACGGTGATGGTATCCCCTTCCATCCGGAACGAAACACCGATCCCTTCAAAACTTCCCAGCAGCGGATCCACTACATCGTGAAACTCACTGGCGGGGATGTACATGGAATGGGGATCCAGCTTTTGCAGCAAACCGGTGGCGGCCTTCTCCTCGAGCGTGCTTTTGCTGATGGTATCCACATAGTTTGTTTCAATATAGTCGATGATATTTCTTACCTTATCCGGTTTTGCAGAGAAGGTTGGAACAAGTCCGCCGGTGAAGTAACTGATTAGCAGGCCTAACAGGATCCCTCCCGATAATACGAGCGACAGGATCAGCGGCATGTATGAGGATGAACGTTTAGTACCCATGATACGTGATTTCCGATTGATTCGATTTTCGATTTACGAATTCCCTGTTATCTTATTTTCCTACTTTCCTAATTCCCTAATTTCCAGATCCCCCCTGACCTTATATCCTCGTCTTCACAAAGGTATAGTCCACCACCACCGCCAGCGCAGCTCCGGCCAGGTAACAAAGCAGGTCGGTCCAAACAAAGGTGTTCCCCAGTATCAGAGCCCCTATGGTGGTACTTCGGATCGCATCGATCCATGGAGCATGGTAGAGCTGGGAAAGCTCATCCAGAACTGACAGGATGCAGGTCCACAGGAATTTATAACTGAAAGAGCGTTTCAGGGAGAAGAGTGCGATAACAAAGTAAAGGGCAAATGCCCACAGGGTATCTCCCGCATACCTGGCCAGGAAGTCAGGCAGAATCGTTCCGTATTTCCGGGAGAGAATACCCAGAATCCCCGCCACCACGATCAGCACCAGGTAATTAAAAACCTGACCGATATTTTTTGCCTTCATGTGGTGAAAAATTGACACTTTTGTAATGCAAAAATACGGAAATTATGGCTCTCCCTTCGATCAAGTTTATCATTCTCCCACTTCTGCCCCTGGCATTTCTGCCCTTATCGGGAACCGCTCAAAAGCCGGGGAAGCCCTTTGAAAACTCCCGGTTTGATACCATCGACGGGTTCTCCGTTCACTACAGGGTGTGGAATGAGGATGTGGCAAATCCGCCCGGAAGCATCTTGTTTGTGCATGGATTTGCGGGTTCCACCATTTGCTTCAGGCATCTTTACGATACTCTTGAAGCCCTGGGATATCGGGTTGTGGCTGTCGATATTCCCGGAGCGGGGTACAGCTCCCGCAGCCTGGATTTCAACCAATCGAACAGCCACCGGGCATCATTCCTCTGGGAGTTGCTGGATAGGATAGATCGAGACGATCGAGACAGTCGAAACGATCGTAACGACCGTCACGATAATAAATGGATTCTGGTTGGCCACTCCATGGGCGGAGGTGCAGCTGAAGCGATGGCAATCCTTGAACCGGAGAGAACTGAGAAGTTGATCCTGATTGCCGGTACTATCTTCCGGAAGACCAATAACCTGAACCATTTGGCCACCTTTATGCTGCGGCAGAAAAAAGTAAAAAAGCTTCTGGTCGATTACGCCAACAGAAATCTGATCACCTACAAGAGGTTTGAGAGGCTATTGAAGAGCGCTTATAGGAGAAAACCTGACTCGACCGAGGTCATGGAGTACCTCAGGCCCCTGGAGATCAAAGGATCGGCAGAGGCGCTCATCAATGTTTATGTGAATAACCGGGAAGAGGAAGACCTCGATATCCGGACTTTGAAAGAAGTACCGGTATATGCTATCTGGGGGACACGTGACAGCTGGGTTCCATTGCGATCGGCCCGTATCTATTTAGCCTCTTTCCCGATCCTGGCACTGGTCAAAATAAAAGGAGCGGGACACATGCCGATGGAGACACACATACGGCAATTCATCCCGCCCTTTCTGGAGTTTGTGGACTAGTGAATCCCGGTTATTTCGCGGCATTCATATTATCCAGAACGTCCATCACTTCGCGAACCGCTTTGGCGGAGGCATGGACCAGCTCCATTTCGTCCTTGTTCAGGTCCAGTTCGATCACCTGTTCAATTCCCTTCCGGCCAAGCTTGACGGGGCATCCCAGGTAGATATCTTTTACTCCATATTGTCCCTGAAGCCAGGTACAGCATGGGAAGATTCGATTCTGGTCTTTGATGATGGCTTCAACCATTTGAGCTGCAGCAACTCCCGGTGCGTACCAGGCAGAAGTTCCCAGCAGATTCACAATTTCTGTCCCTCCGTTTTTAGTCCTGAGCACAATGGCATCCAGTTTCTCTTTATCGATGAGTTCGGTCACAGGGATGCCACTAACCGTGGTATACCGTGGCAACGGGACCATCGTCGGGCCATGTCCGCCCATCAGGATGGAATGAATATCCTTCGGGGAACAATTCAGGGCATTGGCCAGGAAGGCTCCGTACCGGGCTGTATCCAGAATCCCTGCCATCCCGAATACCTTTGTGGAATCCACCTTTGCAGTAAGGTATGCACAATAGGTCATGACATCAAGTGGATTGGATACTACGATCAGGATGGTATTGGGAGAATGTTTCATGATATTCTCCGTACAGGTTTTGACGATGTCGGCATTGATGGAGATCAGGTCATCCCGGCTCATTCCGGGTTTCCTGGGAACACCGGCAGTCAGAACAACCACTTCCGAACCGGCTGTTTTACTGTAGTCATTTGTATAGCCGACCACCCGCGTGTCGAACTGTTCAACCGGGGACATCTGCCAGATATCCAGCGCCTTCCCCTCTGCCAGGTTTTCTTTGACATCAATTAAAACCAGTTCATTTACGATATCCTTGGTGGCGATGGAATGGGCACACGTAGCCCCGACCAATCCGGCACCTACGACTGTTACTTTCATAGTTTTCTAGTTTTTGGAGTTAATTATTTGATTCCGACTTTTTTCTGGTAACCCTCCAGGGTAAACGAAGATGGCCTTTCAATATTTAAACCAAGGGCACGATCCCAAAGCAACGATGCCATTACACCCAGCGCTCTTGAAACGCCAAACAGCACCGTGTAGAATGGAGCCTCCATGATCTTATAATGCCTTAACAGGGAACCGGAATAGGCATCCACGTTTGGCCAGGGATTTTTCACCTTGCCAAGCCCGCCTAAGATCGGGGGAACCACTTCGTAGAGGTCATTTACGATCTGAATGAAGGAATCTCCCTTGCAGTACTTGGCGGCAAACTCTTTCTGTGCCATGTAACGCGGGTCGGTTTTTCTCAGTACGGCATGTCCGTATCCAGGGATCACCCGGCCTGCGCCAATGGTTGCCTCGCAAAAATCATGGATCTGTTGTTTGGTCGGGTTGTCTGTTCCGAGTTCTTTGATAATATCCAGGATCCATGCAACCACTTCCTGGTTTGCATATCCGTGAAGAGGGCCGGCCAAGCCAAGCATACCGGCTGCATAGGAGTAAAATGGATTACTCAGTGCTGAACCCACCAGGTGAGTGGCGTGTGCAGAAACATTTCCGCCTTCATGGTCGGCATGGATGGTGAGGTATAATCTGAACAATTTATAGATCTCAGGGTTATCATATCCCATCATGTGCGCCAGGTTGGCTGACCAGTCGAGCTTGGGATCGGCCGGAATGTGGTTTCCTTTGTGATAATGTTTCCGGTAAATGTAAGCGGCAATCAGGGGCAACTGGGCCAGGAAATTCATGACATCTTCGTAGGTTGAATCCCAGTAATCTTTTTTCCCGGCCCCTGCATTGTAAGCTTTTACGAACTCTGACTCAGTGGAGAGTGCCACGATACCAATCGCAAAATCGGCCATGGGTGCCGAATCGGGAGGAGTTGAATCAAGGACCCTTTTCACATGAGCAGGCAGGACAGCCCGTTTTTTCCATTCTTCCCCGAGTTCCTTGACATCTGCCATCGTCGGAAGTTCATCCACCATCATCAGGTAGAACAGACCTTCCGGTAAGGGTTCGTCATCAGGACCCAGTTTGGGCAGTTTTTCCTGAAGTTCAGGGATGGAATACCCTCTGAACCGGATTCCCTCCTGCGGATCAAGTTTTGAGGTAAGCGTAAGAAGAACAGGCAGCCCCTTCATCCCGCTGATCATGGATTCGACAGTGACTTTGCCAATTTCCGCTTCTCCGTGCTCTTTAAGCAGGGTTCTGACTTCGGCGGCAACCGGAACGGCTTTTTCAGCAAATTTCTTTTTTAGTGAGCTCATAACATTTCTATTTTAGTTGGTTAATGATTATGTAAACAGGTTTATGGATTTTGAATGATTATCAAAATTAGTTAATTTTTTCACAATTCCTACCTGAGCACCAATAATTTCTTTGAAGATGCTCCATTTTGCGTTGTCAGTACGACAATATAAGTCCCTGCCGGCAAGGTTGTGGTGTTGACTTCGGCATTGTACAAACCGGGTTGAACCAAACCACTCACAAGGGAGGTGACTTTGTTTCCGTGCTGATCAAACAGGATAAGTGAACAAAAACCTGCCTCTGAGACCGAAAAATGGATATAAGCGAAATCGCGGGTCGGATTTGGATAGATCTGAAGGAGGCAGTCTTCAGCAGGGGATTGATTTTCCACTCCGACACCCCCTGTAACCGATTGGCGGATAGCCTGCTGGATGGGAGCTTTGTAGAGAGAGTCAGCGTTTTTATAGACATTGACAACGATGTGGCAGTTCTGCGGAATCCATGCAGGAACAGGGACCGCAGTCCGTACTTGTGAGGTTATAGATCAGTACGTTCCTGGGATTCTGTGCCTGCAGGGAACCGACAGTAAAAAGCAGGCATAACATGGGAAATAATAGCTTCTTCATGGGATCAGATTTATGTTGCCCAAATATAACAATGATTCCTCACAAGTGCAACTGCCGGATGAATTCCCGGTGTCAATAACTCTTGTATCTTTGCGGGAGATCTGAAATCTGTACAGTTGGTGGCTCCTCCGGAAGAACATACGGTAGTTGAAATCAGAACCAAAGAGGACTTCGAACGGGTGTTCAAAACCTGGTACAGCCGGTTATGCTCCTATGCCAACGGATTTCTGAAGGATCTCGATGCCTCGGAGGAGATTGTCCAGGAGGTGATGGTGAAGATCTGGGCAAACCGGGAGACCCTGGCGATCAATACCTCCATCCGGAGTTACCTTTTCCGGGCGGTCCGGAACGGTTGCCTGAACCTGCTCAAGCACATCACCATCCGCGAGGAGTACAAATCATTCAGGGAGCGGGAAGATTCCACCCTGCAGCGATCCCATGAAGAGGAGGTGATGGGTTCGGAACTGAAGGAGAAGATCAGGCTGGCGATCGACAGGTTACCACTGGAACGGAGAAGGGTATTCATCATGAGCCGGTATGACGGATTGAGTTATCAGCAGATTGCTGATCAGCTGGGGATCTCGGTCAAGACAGTGGAGAACCAGATGGGAAATGCACTGAAGTTCCTGCGGCAAGAGCTGGCTGATTACCTTCCCTTCCTGTTGCTGCTGTTTTATTTTATGGATAATTGACCAGACGGAATAGGGGTTTCAGGGGGGTGAGTTGTCATGATAGCGTAAAAGAATGAACCAAACCGATCATATTGACGAACAGTTACTTTTACAATACCTTCTCGGAAACGCGGACATTGATCAGAAACAGCGGATTGAAGAGTGGTTGAATAAGAGTGATGCCAACCGGAAGTTACTCGACCGGTTGGAAGTTCTCTGGCTGGAGACGGGCAGGCTGGATCCCCCTCCGGTTGCTGTGGATACGGTGGAAGCCTGGAAACGGGTTGCTGCACGGTTGGATGAAGCCGACCGGCAGAGAGGGAAGGATTTCGCCGGCCGGATCTTCCGGATGCAGGCCATCCGCTGGGTGACCGGGATTGCGGCCATGCTTCTGATTGCCTTTGGAGCTGGTGGCTGGCCGATCAGGTAAAAACGAACGGTCCCATGCAGGTGGTTGCCAGTACGGAAGAGGTAGTCAGGGATACCCTGCCCGATGGAACGGCTGTGACTCTGAACCAAAACTCCAGTCTGACTTTCCCGGAGAACTTTGAACCGGATAAAAGGAAGGTAACCCTCCTGGGAGAGGCTTTTTTTGAGGTTGTCCCCAATCCTGCCAGCCCCTTCGTCGTACAAACCGGCCGGGCCGGGATTCAGGTACTTGGCACCTCCTTTGATGTCAAGGCCTATCCAGGGAAGGGCGTGGAGGTATTCGTCCTTACCGGTGAAGTGAGTTTCTATTCCGTCGATCCGCGCACCGGAAATTCACCCTCCCTGATCCTCACCAAAGGGATGAAAGGCATTCTCAATCCCGGAAGCAACCTGCCCGAAGTGGATACCCGGCACATTCCGGATGATCTCTTCTGGCTTAATCAGACATTGCAGTTCCGTCAAACTCCCCTGTCTGAGGTGATCCTCCTGCTGGAAAGCCGGTACCATGTAACCATTTTGCTCTCAGGCGAAGAGATCGGTAGCTGCAGGCTTACCGCCACTTTCTCCGGGGAACCCATTGACCTGATCCTTCAGGTGATTGCAGATACCTTCACCCTGGATCTCGAATCGGATAACGGAACCTATCTTTTAACCGGAAATGGATGTACAGCCAAGAATGAGTAGATGGATTCTGATTGGCCTGATGCTGATTACCACCGGGCTGTCTGCTCTTGGCCAGCGAAGCCACCTGTCCAAGCGGATCACCATATCCTGTTCCTCTGTTCCCCTTCACCGCGTACTGGATGAGATCGCCCGGGCCGGGAATTTCAGCTTTTCATACAATGCCGACCTGATTGACGCCGACAGTCTGGTCACACTTCATGCCGAAAGTGACAAGGTGGAATCAATTCTGGAATCGTTGCTGGGGGAGCGGATCCGGAATAAAGAGGTGGGGAACCACGTCATCCTGATGCAGTCGTTCACACATGAAGAAAAGCGGGAATCAAGGCAGAAAACCGAATACCTTGTTTCGGGGTATGTGCAGGACGGACGGACCGGGCATCGGCTCATGGACGCCACCGTATATGAGGTTTTCCGAAGGCAATCGGTGCTGAGCGATGCACACGGACAGTATGCATTCCATTTGCCTGTCGGGCCGGATATCCAGGGGCTCTATTTTGCCAAATCCGGGTATGCCGATACCGTGATTTTCATCCGTCCGGTACAGGATTATTCCATGAATGTGCCCCTGAAACCAGTGTATGGAGATATTCTCCGGGTCTCTTCCCGACCTGCCGAATTGCCTGTGAACCTTATCGATAGCATGGCCCTGGTAAACTTACTGGTTCCGCGGAAAGCGCTCATTACCTCGGAAAACCTGCAGATTTACGGAACCAGAGGGTTTCAGATCTCCCTGATCCCCTATGTGGGCACTAACTGGATGAACAAAGGGTCGTACACCAATGCTATTTCATTCAATCTGCTGGCCGGCTATACCGGGGGTGTGAACGGCTTCGAACTGGGGGGACTGATCAATATTGTCAGGCGAAACGTCAGGGGACTTCAGATCGGTGGCTTGGGAAATATTGTAGGGCGGCATACGATGGGAGTTCAGATCGGGGGATTATTCAATGTCAACCTTGGCCATTACACGGGATTGCAACTTTCGGGACTCCTGAATTACCAGCGGGATACCCTTACGGGAACCCAGATTGGAGGATTATGTAACTACCTGGAAGGCAAGATGCAGGGAGTACAGGTGGGCGGACTGGCTAACATTACTACCGGGCATATCGACGGCTGGCAGATAGCCGGATTGGCTAACGTGGCATCCAAAGATGTGAGCCAGGTACAGATTGCCGGGCTAGTTAACTATGGACGCCATGTCTATGGCATCCAGATTGGAGGGCTGGTGAACATAGCCAACGGAAATGTAAATGGCCTTCAGATTGGCGGGCTTTTCAATTTTGCACGGTCCGTTGTAGGCCTTCAACTGGGTGCGGTAAATGTCTCCACAAGCCTTGAAACCGGCGTACCGATCGGGTTTTTCAGTTATGTCCATAAAGGAGGATTGCACCGGTTCGAGCTCTATGCCGATGAGGTTTTTTATGGAAATGTAGCTTTTAAGTCCGGGACCAACCGATTCTACAATATTTTCCAGATAGGAGTAGGAACCTCCTGGATGGTGAATTATATGTATGGGATCGGCACCGCATTCATCTTCAGCCCGAAATTATCTTTGGATATCAATATCATCTCCGGACTTGTTTTCTCCACTACTCCCAGCCTGGCCCTGCACGGGACTCTCACCAAATTCCTTCCGGCCTTGGAGTACCGTTTCGGGAAGCATCTGGCTATCTTCGGCGGGCCTGCCTATAACCTTTATGCTTTCGACGAAACCCGCACTTTCAGGCCTGACGGCATTGCACCATATACCTTCTATGATGTGGTCAAGGGGTACCAACGGATCCAGATGTGGATCGGCGGAACGGTGGGGGTGAGGTTTTGAAGGATTAATCCGGTCAAACCTAATCTGAAATTTTTTTCGCCCCCGATAGGGGTATCCCCTTCAACGATTGTCTTCTGGTAAACAAACCAGCAAACAAAAAAGCAAACCAACCAATAACCTGAACCAAATGGACCGAATACAAACTCTTGGGATTTTTCTTCTCCTGGCCGTTTCAGGAGCACTTGCAGCACAGAATACAGACTCAACCAAAACAAAAACCAGGGCATTTCAATTCAGCTTTATTACTCCTATCGGAACCAACGGTCTGAACTCGTGGGAGTATACCAACAGCTTCTCGATCAACCTCCTGGCGGGGTATGCCGGCGGCGTCAGCGGAGTGGAATTCACCGGACTTACGAGCATCCTCAGGACAGACTTCAGGGGGGCACAGTTTGCCGGTCTGGGCCATGTGGTGCTGGGTCAGACTCGGGGCGCTCAGTTTGCCGGATTGTTCAATATAGGCATTAAGCCGGTCCATGCCTGGCAGTTCGCCGGGTTCATCAATGTGGCAGCCGGAGAGACCAAAGGGTTGCAATGTGCCGGCTTCAGCAATATCATTACCGATTCCCTCTCAGGTGTGCAGATCTCCGGACTCTTCAACTTTGCAAAAAAACTGAAAGGGGTGCAAATAGCTCCGTTCAACTATGTGGACTCCCTGGAGAAAGGGATTCCGATCGGTGTGCTCAGCTTTGTCAGGAATGGCTATATCGGTGTAGAGTTCGCTGCCACGGAGACCATGTATGGGGTTTTCAGCTTCAAGACCGGCATCAGGAAATTCTACAACATCCTTTCTGTAGGAGCAGCCTACCGCAGTAACATGGTTATCTGGGGCTGGGGATACGGACTGGGGGGGATGATTCCCCTGGCAGAGAAATGGGATCTCACTATCGAGGGACTCTGTTACCAGATGAACGAAGGGGAGTGGTTCACCAACCGGCTGAACCTGCTCAACAAGCTCCAGGTGGCGGCTTCCTGGCAACTTTCAAAATCAGTTGCCCTTTTTGGCGGGTTGTCGTGGAATGTAACGGTATCGGATATCACGGATGAGTATGGAGATCCGGTGACCCCGCACATCGCCCCCTGGTCGGTGTACGACAAAACACACGGGCATATCAACATCAAAATGTATCCAGGGATTACGGCCGGAATCAGACTTTAACGATCTCCGAATTTGCTTCGTCACTGCATTCCTCGCAATGACATTCGCTTTTCGAATTACGATTTATCGAACCTGAATTTAAATTTTGAATTAGCAAATCGATTTCAACAATGAAAACAATGAAAACAAAAACAATGGTAATGGCTGTGATGGCCTTGTTAATCGGAGCAGGTTTTTCCTCCTGCGAGAAGATCAAAGGGAAAGGTGATTCAGTGACAGAAGCACGAACGGTGACCGGATATTCCGGGATCGGTCTGGCTATTTCTGCAACGGTCTATTACACCAGTGGCCCCGACTTTCTGCTGGAGATCCAGGGGCAGCAGAACGTACTGGACCGGATCCTCACCCGGGTGGAGGGAAATACCCTGGTTATCAAACTAAAAAATGGTGTTCACCTGGGCCAGCATGATCCCATCCGGATTTACATCACAGCGCCGGGGGTCGATCACCTCGACATCAGTGGTTCCGGTGACATCTATGTGGACAACCTGTGGACCGGATCCGATCTCTCCGCCAACATTAGCGGAAGCGGCAGTATCAGTGTCTCCGGGACGGAGTCCGACCGGTTCAGTGCAACCATCAGTGGTTCGGGGACAATAAGGGTGCTGGGAGGTCTGACCGATCAGGAGCACCTGAAGATCAGCGGGAGCGGTGATATCGAGATGCGATATGTAGAAGCGCAGGAGGTATGGACGCAGACAAGTGGATCGGGCGACATGTATGTGCAGGCAATCCAGCTGCTCGATGTATCCATCTCCGGAAGCGGCAACATCTACTACCTGGGGAATCCCATAATCAACACCCATATCTCCGGCAGCGGTAATATCCGGCGGCTCTAACTTAGTGTCCTTCGTGTCTTGGTGTCTTTGTGGTAAGGATTTTCACCACAAAGGCACCAAGGCGATAAGAACGCAAAGGTTGCAAAAACTGCAAATCCGGAAATAAAGTTCTTCAAAATAACCAAAATGACCCGGGCCAGGAAGTAATTTGTTTTATAAAATGAAAATCAAGAGATCCATCCCAGTATAAGTTGCATTTCATGACAAAAGCGAAAGGAAGCATGTAGAAAACCAATTTTACACTAAGACCATTGGCTGCTATTTTTGGACAGTGGGAAAATTGAGAATCAACACAGCAACCAAAACCAATATGTCATGAAAACAATATTTAGCATTATTTTATTCTGGGGAGTGATGTCGGCTCACGGGTCCGACCCACTGACAAACGCACCTGCTTCCGGAACCACTCCTGTGGAAACCGGATTTCAGCTTGTCAAGCAGGAAGATGATATCAGCATCTATATCCGGTGGCTTCTGGTGGATGAAAAACGGTCGGCACGACAAATGAAGGTCACTTTTGCAGTCGAAGCCCCGGAGGAGAAGGCCCTCTCTGTGCTCCTGGACGACTCCTCCTTCACCTCCTGGATGAGAGGGACCAGGGATTATCACCGGGTTCATACGGTTGATTCCGGTAATTGGTACTCCTACATCCAGTTTTCCATTCCCTGGCCGTTGAACGACCAGGATTGCATCATCCATTATCAGATGCAAACCGCTACCGAAAAAATTACGGAGATAGTTCTTACCGGTGAACCGGACTATCTTTCAACGGTTGAAGGTGTAACAAGGATCTCTCACATGGAGGGGATGTGGAAGCTGGTATCGGCCGGAGCCGACCGCACCCTGGTAGAGTATGTGATCTTTTCGAGGCAGCCCTCCTCCTTTCCCAGATGGATCACCGATCCGATCATTCAAAATAACATGATCCGCACCATGAGTGCGTTTCGCGAACAAGCGGTCAGGCGGACGAGCGAACAAGGGGACAAGGGGATGGGAAATGAAGTTACTGAAAGGAGGTAGTGATGGCTGCAACTTCAAGTTTTGCTATCAGAGACCGGTTTCGAATCCGCGAGAAACTGCTCCGGATCAAAGCGAACCCCCGGAAAGTTTCGTTAGGATACGCCCTGGGCGTGTTCCTGGGAACCACTCCGTTCATTGGCACGAAGGTCTTTATTGCCTTGATCTGTACCTATATCCTGAAATGGAACAAAGTCTCTTCCATCATCGGGGTTTACCATATAAATATTTTAACCGCTCCGCTGTTCTACGGATTCTCTTTCCTCGCCGGAAAATGGATCCTGGGATATGATGTCGTGTTCATATTTCCCGACACATTCACCTTCTCCGCATTCTGGGAAGCCTTTGCCGGGAACATGATGATCTTTTACTGCCTGCTTGCCGGTGGGATCGCATTGGGTCTACCCATGGCTGTCGGGGGATATTATTTATCGATGTTTATGCTGAAGGGGCACAAAGGCACAGCGGCACAAGGACGAAGGACGAAGGACGAAGGACG
>QYQJ01000232.1 GCA_007280875.1 Bacteroidota bacterium | reverse complement strand
CTGGTACTTGACATGGGTTGCGGTACGGGAGTGCTGGCAATCCTGGCAGCCAGGCGGGGTGCAGGACGGGTGGTGGCCATCGATAACAATCCCTGGGCGGTTGAAAACACAAAAGAGAACACGCAAAGAAATAACTGCACCGGGATAGACGTTCTATTGGGCGAGATTCCGGTCATCCCTGATCTCAGTTTTGATCTGATTCTGGCGAACATCAACCGCAATGTCCTTCTGGAGCAGATTCCCTGCTATGCAAAGGTGACTGGATCCGGCGGGCGGATTCTGCTAAGCGGATTCTTTGCGGAAGATCTGCCGGCGATCGAAGCCTGTTCGGCACAAAATGGCTTCAGATTGACCGGCACCCGTATTAAAAACAACTGGGTGGCAGCCAAGTTCAACCGATGAAGGGATCTACTCTTGTTCGATTGTTTTTAATTCTTCTCGTTACCGGGATCATCACCTCACTGTCTGCTCAACAGTTACGAAGTTTTTCGGGAGATTCCACCAGATTCATTGGCGAACTGAACCAGCTTTTTTCCGTTCTGGGGAAAAACGACCGGAAAATTGTCGATGGGGCGATGATCCCTTTCATGCAGAGATGGGAATCGGAGTACTACGGACCGGCAGAGAAGCGGATGATCTACAGCATCTGCAACCTGATGCTGCAGAAACGGATGCGGGCATTCCCCGACTTTTATCACTACCTGATGACCCTCAATGCCTTTTCAGAAGCGCAACTCTCCGGGCAGATGTTCGCGGAATGGTCAGCGATTCTGAACTACCTGGCCGGGGAAAAATATACCCGGCATTACCTGAGCTTTGTGGAGTTCAGTAACCACCTCTTCGGAGAGAACAAAATCTATCAATCCTCTTCCACGAGTTGGAAACTGGTGACTCCCAACTTTCGGTTTTTACTCGATTCAGTGCCGTTTGTCGAGGTCCGGCCTACCGATATCATCTGCTATTCGAACCGCGACAGTCTTACCATCTACCAGACGAGGGGTCTCTATTATCCCCTGGAGACAAAGTGGTACGGACAAGGTGGAAAGGTCGACTGGCAGCGGGCCGGGCTGGATCCCGCGAAGGTTTTTGCAAACCTAGGACCCTATCAGATCCAGATGAAGTTCTCGAAGTACGAAGTGGATTCCGTTGAGTTTTACAATGAGGAGTATTTTTCATCACCGCTCAATGGCCGGCTTATCGATAAGGTCCAGGCCGATGTGGATGAGGAAAAAGCTTCTTATCCCCGGTTCTATTCTTACGAGAACCTGATCGGTATCAGGGATATATTCGAGAACGTGGATTACATTGGGGGTTTCTCAATGGAAGGACAAAAGGTAGTCGGGTTCGGTGTAGAAGACCGGGATGCAGAGCTGATCTTTCGGAGGGATAACCAGGAATTTGTCACAGCCCGCTCCAGGACCTTCATCATTCGTCCCGACCGGATCAACTCCGCTAATGCCTCGGTTACAATCCAATTTGGCCAGGACTCCATATACCATCCCGGGCTGGTGCTCAAGTACCTGGATGAAAACCGGGAACTTTCGCTCAATAAGGATGAACGTATGGCAGTCATCAGTCCCTGGTTCGACACATACCATAACATTGAGATCTATTGTGAAGCGCTTTTCTGGCGGTTAAGCGAACCAAAGATCCGGTTTGAAGCGATGGTGGGGCCCGGAACAGCCAGTAAAGCGATTTTTGAATCCAGCAATTACTATTCACTAGAGCGCTATGAGAAGTTGCAGGGGATCGATGTGCTCAATCCCCTGCAAATCATAAAAACCTTCACCGAACGGAGGAATTCCCGTGAGTTTACCCTGAATGAACTGGTGGAGTACTGGCGGATGCCCCCGGCACAGGTCGAATCGCAACTGTTGTTACTGGGCGTGCGAGGATTCCTGATCTATGACATGGACGATAAAAAGGCGGTAGTCAAGGATAAGCTGATTCATTACGTGAATGCCAGTCAGGGAAAGACCGACTACGATGAAATCTTTTTCGCTTCGGATGTAGAGGGGAAAAGCAATGCAGTACTGAATCTCGAAAATTTCGACCTGAAACTGCAGGGAGTTCCGGGCATCTTTTTATCTGACACCCAGCATGTGTACATCGAACCGCACAACCAGGAAATCATTCTGAAAGAGAACCGCGACTTTCTCTTTTCCGGGAAAATTGAAGCCGGTTTGTTTGACTTTTATGCCGACAGTTGCTCGTTCGATTATGAAAAATTCAGGCTCAATATGCCGGCCATCGATTCGCTGGAGTTTTACGTGATCAGCAGGAAGATTGATCCTAAAACGGGCCGCTATCCAATGAAAAAGGTTCAAACGGCACTCAACGATCTGAGTGGCTTTCTCCTGATCGATGATCCGGAGAACAAAGCCGGATTAAAGGATTTTCCTGAGTACCCTGTCTTTACCAATAAGGATACTGCCCGGGTCAACTGGGATAAGCCCTTTATCTACCGGGGTGTTTACGACAAGGAACGGTTCTATTTCGACGTGTTTCCATTTACTCTGGCCAGCCTTGATTATATTGACACCGACAGCCTCCAGTTCGACGGCCAGCTGATCTCTGCAGGGATCTTTCCCGTCATCCCAGAACCCTTAAAGGTGCGTCCCGATTTCTCCCTGGGATTTGAGAAATATACTGATGCCAATGGTTACCCGGCTTATGGCGGCAAGGGAACCTTTGTGTCGAAAGTCGACCTCAGCAACCAGGGATTCAGGGGAGACGGGCAACTCTATTACCTCAATTCCGCCACGGTTTCAGATCAGTTTATCTTTTTCCCTGACAGCATGAAAACCCTGGCCCTTGGCTTCAAGGCTACAGAGCAGATTGCTGCGGTGGAATACCCGACTGTAACCGCCGACAGTGTGACCGAATTCTGGCTGCCTTACAAGGATTCAATGAATATCACTTCCACCGTCAGGGATATGGCGATGTACCACGACGTATCGCTGTTTGATGGGACCCTGGGGTTGACTCCCGCAGGACTGAACGGGTCAGGAACCATGAAAGTCGAGGATGCGGAAATGGATTCGAAGGGATTCAATTTCAAGCAACATACCTTTGATGCGCTGATCGCCGATTTCCGGATCCGGGCATACGACCTGAACGAACTGGCAATCTCTACCCAGAATTACCGGACCCATTTCGATTTTGACGAACGGCGGGGTGAATTCCGGTCCAACCTCGGGATATCCAGAATGGAGTTCCCTGTCAACCAGTACGTGTGTTCCATGGACCGGTTCGATTGGATGATAGATGATGAAGAGATTGTGCTGACCAACGAAGAGAACCAGAAATATACGATCCCCGATAACCTCAGTCTATCCCAGCTGATCGATGTAGGATATACCGGAACAGAGTTTATTTCGGTCCATCCGAAACAGGATTCCCTCCGGTTCTTTGCCCTTCGGGCACGGTTTAATATCCGGAAAAATGTAATCAACGCCGAAGAGGTCAAGATCATCAAAGTGGCTGATGCAGCGATCTACACCGACAGCGGGAAGGTGGAGATCCTGCCGCAGGCGGTGATGCGGCCACTGACCCATGCCAATATCATTGCCAATACCACCACACGGGAGCACAATTTCTATGATGCGACCATACAGGTGCTGGGACGAAAAAAGTATACGGCTTCCGGAATCTATGATTATACCGACCGGACTGGTGAACATCAGCAGATCCTCTTCAGTAGGATCTCGGTCGACACTGCAGGTCATACGGTTGGGGCCGGGCAAATCTTTGAGTCGGACGGATTCATGCTAAGTCCGGAATTTGCCTTCACGGGGAATGTCAGCCTGGATGCTCCTGTAAAGACATTGAAATTTACGGGGGCTTTCAAACCTGTTGTTGAATGCCACAACCTCGGAACCAACTGGGTGAAGTTTTCTTCCAGGATAAATCCCGACAATGTCCGACTCCCGGTCTCCGATCCGCCGCAAAACAGGAACTCCGACAAGATACTCCTGGGAATGGTATATTCCAATACTGAAAACGTGATCTATCCGGCCTTTTTCACGCCACGAAGGAGCTTCAGTGATACCATCATGATCGCTGCTACCGGGATGATGGATTACCGGATCCCCGTAAGTACTTTTCGGGTGAGAACAGAGGAAAATCCGGGTGAACCAGGCAAATCCGGCTCTTCGGTTTCCCTCAATACCTTCAACTGTATGATGCGGTCGGAGGGGAAGATCAACCTTGGGCTCAATTCCGGCCCGATGAAGATGGAAAGCTTCGGTACGATGGATTATTACATCCTGCCCGACTCCTCCTCGTTCAGGTTGTCGATGATCCTTGATTTCCCCTTTGAGGATGGGGTGATGGAGAGGATCCGGGCCCGGATAACCTCCACCAACCTTCCCGGTATCCAGCTGTTCAACTCCCCCTACCAACACCTTTTTTCTGAATTGGTCGATGCAAAAGAAGGGGAAAAGCTGAAGTCGGAGCTTGAGACCATCGGAAGGTTCAGAAGATTCCCTCAGGAGCTGGCGAAAACGATTCTCATTGCCGATGTGAAGATGAGCTACGACACCCTCACCCGTTCGTTTGTCTCCACGGGGCAGATTGGGATCGCATCCATCAAGGAAGAGATGGTCAATCGCTACCTCAACGGGAAGATCGAAATGACCAGGAAACGGAACGGGGATGAATTTACTTTTTACCTCGAGATCTCCTCTACTGACTGGTATTTTTTCAATTACAGGAACAACGTATTACAGTTCCTTTCGTCCGATCTGGACCTGAATGATAAGATCCGGGAGGCTCAGCTGAACCGCAATGAACAGAAACGGCTCGATAAGATCTGGCGGGGCTACCGCTATACCCTCTCGACCGACCGCAAGAAACGGGATTTCATCCGGCGGTTCGAGCTGGGTGATGAGTGAAAGAGAATTCTTAAAAAATCGTAAATCAAAAATCGTATTAATCGTAAATCGAAATGCTTCCAGTTGAAATCATCCTCCTGATCCTGATCGCCTACCTCTTGGGATCTGTGCCAACCTCTGTATGGGTCGGAAAGGCATTCTATCGCATCGATATACGTGACCATGGCAGTGGAAACGCCGGAGCAACCAACACCATCCGGATACTGGGATACAAAGCGGGGATCCCTGTCCTGGTTTTTGATGTATTCAAGGGGTGGCTCGCGGTTCAACTGGCAGGCTGGATCCCTTTACCGGATCTTTCAGCTGAAGCGATTACGTATCTGAAGATCGGATGTGCGATGGCGGCGGTGATCGGACATATATTCCCGATTTTTGCCGGTTTCCGCGGTGGCAAAGGGGTGGGAACGCTGGCCGGGGTAGGCCTTGCACTCTATCCTCTGGCGTTGCTGATCGTGCTGGGTATCTTCATCCTCACCCTGGCCATCACCCGGTACGTATCCCTCTCTTCCATGCTGGCAGCGTTTTCGTTTCCATTTGTGGTTTATTTCATTACGGGAGAGCGGCAGTTCGCCCTCCTGGTACTGGCGATCCTGGTAGCCGTTTTTGTTCCGGTAACCCACAGGCAGAATATCAAGCGGCTTCTGAAGGGAGAGGAGAACCGGTTTGACTTTCGGCGAAAGAAAGTTCAAAACCGGTAAAAACCGGCATTTTCATCTGTTGTTTATCCAATGAGATTATTGTATATTTGACCGAAATTTTAAACTCTACTGCTATGAAGTTTATCATCTCGAGCTCACTCTTATTGAAGAATCTGCAGGCGATCATTGGTGTGATCAACAGTAACAATACCCTGCCTATTCTGGATGACTTCCTGTTTGAGCTGAAAGAAGAGGGACTGAAAGTGACCTCCTCGGATCTCGAGACCACCATGAGTGTGACTGTTCGACCCGACCGTGCCGAGGAACCCGGAAGTATAGCTGTTCCCGCCAAAATTCTGGTGGACACCCTGAAGACATTCCCCGATATTCCGCTCTCCTTTTCCATCAACGACTCGAACCAACTGGTCGAGATCTCTGCAGGAGAGGGAAAGTATAAACTGTCGGGGCACAAGAGTGACGAGTATCCCCGGACGCCTGCCCTCGAAGAGACCACTTCGATTGAATTGCCGTCGGATCTTCTAGCGCAGGCGATCGACAAAACCCTCTTTGCCACAGGCAATGATGAATTACGACTGGTTCTCTCCGGGGTATTCTGTGAACTCTCCCCGGATGATATCACTTTTGTGGCTACGGATGCCCATAAACTGGTCCGGTATAAGCGTACAGATGCCAAATCGACCGATTCGGCCAATTTCATCCTTCCCAAGAAGCCCTTGAACCTGCTGAAGCACATCCTCAGCACGCAGGAGGTCCCGGTGAAGCTGGAATACAACAAAGCCAATGCTTTTTTCGCTTTCAGCAACATCGAGTTGATTTGCCGGCTGATCGACGGGAAATATCCCAATTACGAGGCGGTAATCCCCACCATCAATCCCTACAAGCTGACAATCGATCGCCTCTCGCTGCTGACCTCCATCCGCCGTGTATCGATCTTTGCCAACCAGTCGACTCACCAGATACGCTTCAAGATCTCCGGCAAAGAACTGGTGCTCTCTGCCGAGGACATTGATTTTTCAAATGAAGCCAAGGAGCGGCTGACCTGTTCTTACGAAGGGGAGGACATGGAAATCGGATTCAACTCACGGTTCATGCTGGAGATGCTTACGAATGCCGAAACGAATGAAGTACTGATCGAGATGTCGGCGCCCAACCGGGCCGGCATTATCCTCCCGGTCAACAACGAAAATAAGGACGAAGATATATTGATGCTGGTGATGCCGGTGATGCTGGCGAAATGATATGGGTCGCCCCAACAAAAAACGGGCGGCCTGCAGGCCGCCCGTTTTTTTGCATCAATGATTATGCTTTCTTTACATTGATTGCTTTCTTCCCTCGCTGGTCTTCCGTTATCTCAAACGCCACGTCATCGTTTTCCTGAATTTTGTCGATAAGACCACTTACATGGACAAAGATGTCCTTTTGACTTTCGTCATCAATGATGAAACCGAAACCTTTCCGTTCATTGAAAAATTTAACTTTACCTGTTGACATAATAGTATTGAATTAAAATGATTAACAGCGCGAAAATACAACTAATTTTATAAATATGAACAGGAGATGGAAAAAAACACCTGTACACTGTTCGAATTTAATTAAGATTTACCTCATTATAAACCCTTCTCGGCATATTGTGCGTCCATGACAGCGATGGTGGTCATGTGCACCACCTCCCGCACACTGCACTCCAGCGGCACCACATGGATGGGTTTGTTGATTCCCATCAGAATAGGACCAATTACTTCAGCGCCACCCAGCTCCTGCATGATCTTATAAGCTGCATTCCCGGAACTTAAATTTGAGAAGATCAATGCATTGACATCATGATCGGCTATTTTGGAGAAGGGAAACTTGGCTTTTCGCATCTCCCGGTTCAGGGCAAAGTTGGCCTGCATCTCACCGTCGACCAGGAGATCCGGATAATGTTCATGGAGGTATTGAGTAGCCTGCCTCACATGTTCGGGTCCCAGGGCATGTTCCGATACCTTGATGGAACCGAAGTTAGAGAAGGAGACCATGGCAATAACCGGCTCGATGTTGAAACGACGGATCGTTTCGGCTGTCAATACCGCAGTATCGGCAAGTGTTTTCCAGTCGGGATCGAGGTTCACCGTTGTGTCGGCGAAGAAGAAGGGGCCTTTTTTATTGACCACGATATACATTCCGGAAACCCGTTTAAGATTTGGTTTCGGACCGATCAGTTTCAGGGCCGGACCCATCACGGCGCCATATTCACTGGTGATCCCGGAAACCATCGCATCGGCTTCACCGGTCTCCACCATCATGATCCCGAAATAGTTCCGGTCGAAAGTGAGTTCATAGGCTTCATCCCTGGTGATCCCTTTCCGCTGCCGCTTTTGCCAGATTATCTTGGCAAACCGCTCTCTGCGCTCCTCTTCCTCCCGGCTTCTCGGATCGATGATGGGAACCCCATTGAGATCCAGGCTGTTTTCAGCAATAAGCTGCTTTATTTGATCGATCTCTCCCAGCAGGATGGGTTTGGCAATCCCTTCATGCAAGACCTCATTCACCGCTTTCAGAATCCGGAGATTGGCGCCTTCCGGGAAGACAATCCGCTTGGGGGCGAGCTTTGCTTTCTGGGTCACCGCTTGTAGCAGCTGGTTCTCCTGACCAAGGCGGCGGCTCAGTTCCGATTTGTAAGCGTCCCAGTCTGTGATAGGTTTCCGGGCAACCCCTGAATCCATGGCTGCTTTGGCAACTGCCGGAGCCACCGTGGTGATCAGGCGAAGGTCCAGCGGCTTCGGAATGAAGTACTCCCGGCCATAGATCAGGTTCTTGACATTATAAGCTTCGCTAACGCTCTCCGGGACATCCTCCTTGGCCAGTTTTGCCAGAGCATACACCGCGGCTTTTTTCATCTCTTCGTTGATGCATGTGGCTCTGACATCCAAAGCGCCTCTGAAGATAAATGGGAATCCAAGTACATTGTTTACCTGATTTGGATAATCAGACCGTCCGGTTGACATAAGCACATCGCTTCGTGCATCCATGGCGTCTTCATAGGTGATCTCCGGATCGGGATTGGCCATAGCAAACACGATAGGGTTTTTCGCCATGGAACGGATCATCTCTTTGGACACCACGTTTTTTGTGGATAATCCAAGAAAGACATCAGCGCCCTTTATGGCCTCAGCCAGCGTGCGGATATCCCGGTCGGTGGCAAAGAGCTGCTTGTATTTGTTCAGATCGGTCCGGTCTTTCCGCAAAACTCCTTTGGTATCCAGCATGACGATATTCTTTTTTCTGGCTCCAATGGCGACCAGCAGATTCGTACAGGCAATGGCGGAAGCGCCAGCCCCGTTCACCACAATTTTCACCTCCTCCTTCTTCTTTCCGGCAATTTCCAGCGCATTGATCCATCCGGCGGCTGTAATGATGGCAGTTCCATGCTGGTCGTCATGCATGATGGGGATCTGCAGCTCCTTCTTTAACCGTTCTTCAATTTCAAAACATTCCGGCGCTTTGATATCTTCCAGGTTGATCCCGCCAAACGTGACCGCAATCTGCTTGACTGTTTCAACAAACTTATCGATATCCTTTGTTTCGATTTCAATATCAAAGACATCGATGTCTCCAAAGATTTTAAAGAGCAATCCTTTCCCCTCCATCACGGGCTTCCCGGCATCAGCGCCGATATCCCCCAATCCGAGAACCGCAGTTCCGTTTGAAATAACGGCAACCAGATTGCCTTTGGATGTGTACTTGTAAATGTCATCTGGATTCTGTTCGATCTCGAGACAGGGAAAGGCAACTCCGGGAGAGTATGCCAGGGAAAGATCCCGTTGTGTCCGGTGAGGTTTGGTAGGAATGACTTCCACTTTTCCGGGTCGACCTTCTGCATGATATCTCAATGCATCTTCTTTTGTGATTTTTGCCATGGTTGTGGGAATGGTTAATGAAGAAATGGTAATTTTTCTACAAAACTAAGAATTTAATATAAGTCAGGGATAAACGAATCAAAATTCTTTTGAACCGGTCGAAAAATGGGATGTATCTCACAAGACTTGATGGTCATGGATATTTTTAGTATCTTCGCAATCAGTTACTCTTCCCTGACTACCTCACCTGAAAATTCTCTTGTAAGAATGAAAACGCATGATTTATTGATCGATTTTACGAAAGAGGGACTTCTGGAGGAAATGTGGAAGGCAGCCCCTGCCGTACAGCAGATGTTACAGGAAATCGTAGAGTTGGAGACAGCACGGGATCATTTCTTCCAGTACCTGAACGACCTGGAACGAAGCTATTTTAATGTCCACTCTGATAAACCGGTAGAGATGCACCAGGTGGAAAAGAACCTGGCCAAAGAGTGTATCCGGGTGCTGAAAAACATCATCCGGACTGAAAATGAAAACCTCACCGGCTTCTCCGCTTTTGAAATACTTCATAACCTGGCACGCAATCATTCCGATACACTGGCTAGCGTGAAGAAAGGATTTCTGGCAGAATTTTTATTCCTTTTTCGGGGTGTGCACGGGAACCTGATCGTCGCAGAGAAGGTGGACCTGTTCAGCAACAGTGGTCAGCAGGCCGGGGAAACCAGGTCAAAAATCCTGGACCGGTATTCCAGGCTTCTGACCAGCAGCTTTGCGAAGATGAAGAGTGGCCTTGATCAGGATATCATCAAGAGCCGGGTGAAACTTAGAAACAAGATCTTGAATCATTTCGGGGCGAATGAAGGGGATTGGAGCAATTACAAGTGGCACCTCCGGTATGTGATCAAGGATCTGAAAATTCTCCGGCAGCTTGTCCACCTGGATGAGGATGAGATCAGGGGCCTGGAGCTGGCAAAAAAATACAGGATCCCGTTTCATATTACTCCCTATTACCTCTCCTTGTTCAATGAAAGAGGCAGAAATAAATTCGATGAAGGGATCCGGGCCCAGGTTATACCAAGCATCACCTACTGTGAAAACGTGAGGAGAAACCAGATCGAGAAGACAGATATGGACTTTATGGGCGAACGATCCACCAGTCCCATTGACGCTGTTACCCGGCGGTATCCTCAGATCGTGATTCTGAAACCTTATGATACCTGCCCGCAGATCTGCGTCTATTGCCAGCGAAACTGGGAGATCAAGGAGATCGATGAGGCCCGGATCACCGGTGAAAAGATACAGGCAGCGATCAACTGGATCCGGGAGGATCAGTACATCACCGAGGTGTTAATCACCGGTGGGGATCCCCTGACGCTGAATAACAGAATGCTCCTGCAGATCATTCAATCCGTTGCTGAGATCGGCCATATTGAGCGGATCCGGATCGGGACCCGTACCCTGGTAACCCTGCCCTGCCGGTGGGACCAGGAATTCATCGATAAACTGGCCAAATACAACCGGCTCGGTAAGCGGGAAATCTGCATCATCACCCATTTCGAGTACCCTCCGGAGATTACACCGGAAGTCCTGCAGGTGATCGGCCGGATCCGCCGGGCCGGCATCAGTATTTATAACCAGCTTGTTTACACCTATTACAACAGCAGGCAATACGAGCTTTGCTTCATGCGCAGGCTGATGAAACTATCCGGTATTGATCCCTATTATACTTTCAATACCAAAGGAAAAGAGGAAACCATCGACTTCCGGGTGCCTATTGCCAGGATCCAGCAGGAGCGGAAAGAAGAGGCCAGGTTACAACCGGGGATTATCCGAACCGACGAACCGGTCTTCAATGTTCCTAAACTGGGTAAATCGCACCTGCGCGCCTGGCAGGATCATGAGCCCGTGATGATCAATCCGGGCGGTGAACGGATCTACCGCTTTTATCCCTGGGAATCAAGGATCGCCATGGTTGACGACTACCTGTATACCGACATCTCCATTTACGACTACCTGAAACGGTTGCATCAGGATGGGGAAGATATCAATAAGTACCGGTCGATCTGGTACTATTTTTAGCGGGCAGTTGGCAGACCGCACCACCGCATCATATCACTTACTTACCACCACTTTGCTGAACGCTTTCCCACTTTCATTCGAAACCTCGAGCAGGTAGCTTCCCTGTGGTAAATTTTCCATAGTTACGGGGAGTATGATCTCACCATTGACATCGATGTCTTGAACTTCAAACACGGTTACGCCTCCTGTTCCTATAATACGGATATTGACCCGCTCGGTAGAACGGGAACTCAGTTTAATAGTAAACGATCCGTCGTTGGGGTTGGGATAGACTGAAAGGGTCATCTTCTTTGCCAGTTCATTGATACCGGTACAATCCTTGAAGGTAACAGAGACCTCCCCGGAGCCTTCACAACCCTCCAGGCTGGTGACCATCACCGACCAGGTCTGACTGCCAATCCCCACGCTACTGGAATCGACCGTGATAGTTGGCGTGGTCTCGCCCCCTGGGGACCAGAGATAACTGGCAGCTCCTTCCGTGGTGGCATCGAGGGTGTACATCAGGTTGGCGCAGATGGTTGTATCCGGTCCCAGGTCAATCACTGGTGTCAAAAAGATAGTCAGTGTCATTCCATCCTCCGCCGGTTCACAGATCCCGGTACCGCCAGCGATCAGTTGCAACTCAACCGATCCGGCTGCCACATCCTGCTCTCCAGGGAAATAGGTGGGGGTGAGGAGATGAACATCCGAGAATGTTCCGTCTCCTGTGCTTGTCCACATCAGTTCGCCATAGGCAGATGCCGTGGCACCACTCAGCGTATAACCGGCAGAGCATCCCGACGCATCCGGCCCTGCATAGGCTTGAGGAGGAGTTTCGATGGTCAGGATCATCTCATCCGTAACGGTCGAACCGGCCTCACCGTATGCCGTAATAGTGAGGACCACACTGCCTGCTGCAATATCCTCAGGACTGGGTGCATACACCGGATTGTACCGGGTAGGGTCATCGAAGGTCCCTGTGCCGCTGGTGATCCACCGCACCGAATCGAAGGCAATGGCCGCGCTCTGAATCTGGTAGGAAGTGCCGGCACAGACCGTTCCATCAGGTCCTGCTGTAGCAGCCAGTTTATATTCCGGTGGAAAAACAATGTAATCGATCCATGCATGATCGTTAAACTGACTGGTGTTCTCGTTTTTCACATACTCCCATTTGAACACATGAGGTCCCGCCAGCACCGGATAGGCCTGGAATTTCCAGGCGGAGTCCCCTGACCATGAACCTACCAGCAGCTCGTCGATGAAAAAGTTCAGCTTGTCAAAAATCAGCTCGGAGGAGATCTGATGGTAGAATGAGATGGTATCGTCTAGTAGCACATGGTAATTGATAGCGAGACCGGAGGTATCGCTATCAGTGATGTCACCTGATCTGGCCGAATAATTTCCTTCCCATTTTACATTCGGGTCAATGACCCAATCTGCGCTCCCGTAAAAGGTCCATGGGAATTTCTGAAAGTTTCCGGTCTCCCAGTCTTCCACGATCAACCCGATCCTGACTGTTTTGTATAGCTCGTCCATGCCAAGCTCCCAGGTCGCCACATTATGAAAAACAGTGGCAGATCCAATGGGACAGGCATCGCTGATTGTGACAGGGAAAGAGGCATTCACTACTTCACCGGGGAGGAGGGTGCCTAGTTCGACCCTATCGTCAGTCACCGTAACAAACGGATTGCTGGCTTCCAGCGTGCTGACCACATCCAGTGCGTCATATTCCCCGGTATTCTCAGTCAGAAAATGGATGGTGACAGACTCCCCGGGATCCAACCGGTGGTTGTTATTACCCGATGCATCATCAATCGACATCCCGAGTATAGTTATGGCAGGTGCATGAGCCTCGATACTGAAATAACTGATAGTGGTACTGGTGTCGAGGGCGCTTACGGCAGTGACCTGGAAATTGACCAGATATCCGTCGGGAATGTAGTCCGATACCGAAAACTGAAAGGCATCCAGTATGGTAATGGATTCCCCGATATTGAAATTGCCGTAATATTCCGTACTGTCTTCAAATAGGATGTAAGGAGAATCGGTGGATAATGTGACAAATATACTGTCGGCTTCCAGGTCGCCATTGTTGATCAGATCCAGTCCCAGGAGAATGGTATCCCCGAAATCCATCTTTCCGTTGCCATTCCCTGACAGGGTATCATTGATAAAGTCGTTGCTGTACACCACCATAGAAGATGGAAGATGGAAGTCGATGGGAGAGACATAGGTCATGGCATAACCAATCCGGTTATCGGTCCAGCAGGGATACACCATCTCATCGTAGGCTGCGATTCCCAGGTAGTCGCCGAAATAACCCGAGGCCATTCCGGGAATGGGAGAGGGGGTCCAGGAGACATCACTTACCTTCATCTCCTCCCAGGTATCCCCGCCGTCCGACGACCAGGCCATCCAGGCTTCGCACTGGTTGTTGGGCACATTGCGGTTGTCGTAAAATACCATGCTCAACTGACCGTTCGCCTGGTCGCAGGTAATCCAGGGGAAGTAATGCTGCTTCCCGAGGCCTGCAGGATCCTGGTTAATCCGCTTCGGGGCAGACCAGGTAGTTCCCTGATCGGTAGACTTGATCATATAGACGTCGCAGCCTGATCCGTTGTTGATTCCCGGCACACCTTTGTTGGGCCAAACAATATAGATCGTCCCCCGGTAAGAGCTGTTGCTGATATCGCAGGCCATCGAGGGGAAGGAATTAACCCGCTGGTTCTGTGTGACCCCGCTGTTCCGGATACCCCGGATGTTGTTGAAAGCCCTGAAACCAGGCTCCCATGAGATCCCGCCATCCAGTGACCGGGCAAATCCGATTGCTTTTTCATCTGCCGGCCAGCCGTCATAGACCGCCCAGGTGGCATACACTTCGCCGTCGGGACCTGTCTTGAAGTTGATCCCCTGGTTATGACTGCCGGCATTGGTCCCCTGGCTGATCGTGATTCTTGGTTCCCATGTGGTTCCGTTCGTGATAGATCGAGATACCCGAATGCTGCTGTTCTCCATCCACCCGTTGTAGAGATAACCATTATAAGGACTTGTGGGACTGTTATCCACCCAGAGATGGTTCTTGTCAAGAATGTTAGACGCACTGCCGTTTGCTACATTCGAGGCGGTCCAGGTAGTGCCGTTATCATCGGAATAAGCCACCCTCTGGCCGTAGGCATAAATATATCCCACAAAGTACCTCCCATTCATATTGATACAGGCTGCCGGATCACCCATGTTAACACCTACCGGGCCATGGATGGACCCACCCCATGTGAGGCCACCGTCATAGGAGTCGAGACAATCGGCCCCAGAAAAAGCGGTGGTGTTGGGCCAGTTTCCGGAATTGTTGGAATTGAGAAGAGAATCGGCGTCATTCGGGTTCACGGCAATCGAATTCTCGCTCTGGTGAGAGGATTCGGTCGTCACGGGGACATCGGGCGAATCGTCCACCAGCATCCCGTCGATCAGCACTTTACTCCCCGTATAAAGAGCAGAAGGTATAGGGGAGAATGGTTGCACCGGAACCAGACCCAGTTCGGCCATTTTCTGCCAGTATCCCATGTTGTCGATGCGGGTATCAGGTTGATATCCGGTGGGAAAAATAATGTGATCCTGAGCTGAGCTGCCCGGAATGAAACAAAGAAGCGAAATCGCAATCGCCAGCAAGTGTAATAACGTTTTCATGATACGATTGATAAGACCTTGTTTAATGAATATCCAGTGACAAAGATAGCATAAATGACAAAAGAAAACCGTATATTATTTAAAATGATTCAAAATAATATACATGATGCACAAGTTTTTTGTATATTTGTAGTCTCATATTTAAATGTTTCTGGATTATGAACTTCCGGATCCGTCAGACAAGTGTCGTATTTATTGCTCTCCTGGTGCTCTTTAGTACAAATGGTATAGCAATATACCATCATATCTGCGGATGCCCTGTCCCTGGTACGCACCATGTCCAGGCAACTGAACCCGGGCACTCATGCTGCCATGAACCGTCAACCACTTCGGCTGCCAAAGGATGTTCTGATACAAATCATGCAACGTGTGATTCAAAGCATCATAAAGTGTGTAAAAATGAGGTAACCTACCTCAAGGCCGCGATTATTTCCACATTGCCTGTGCAGGAGGTCAGTATCTCTGAGGTGTCTTTCCAGATGCCTGATTTCCGGATGCCGGATGCCGGATTACCGGATGAAATGGCCCTTGATGAGCAGCCGTATATCCCCGATTACCTGATCCCTCCCCGGGCGGGCGGATCACTGGTCATCCTCCTCCATTCCATCAAAATTCCCTCCCCGGAATATCTTTCGTAAGTTCCGCTGAGATTCTCAGAGTGAATCCTTCGTGCCCTTCGTGCGATCCTTCGTGTACCTTCGTGGTAAAATACCTTACACAAAGGACACAAAGTGCACATAAAGGACGCAAGGGAAGAAATTGGTTATAGTGATTGATCTGAAAATTTTATTTTGCAATGCTTAACAACATCATAGGATATTTCCTGAAAAACAGGCTGGTCTCCATCCTCCTCCTCGTGACCTTTATCGTATGGGGATTGGTCACCGCCCCCTTTAACTGGCCCATCGACTTCCTTCCTAGGGATCCCGTACCGGTTGATGCCATCCCCGACATTGGAGAGAACCAGCAGATCGTCGCCACCGAATGGATGGGGCGTTCACCGAAAGATATTGAGGACCAGATCACCTACCCGCTCTCCTCCGCGTTGCTGGGGATCCCCGGTGTGAACACCATCCGCAGCACGTCGATGTTCGGGATGTCGTTTATCTACATCATTTTTAATGATGATGTCGACTTCTACTGGAGTCGTTCACGGATCTTGGAGAAGCTTAATTCCTTGCCTCCGGGGACTTTACCGTCCGACGTACAACCCACCCTGGGGCCGGATGCAACAGGCCTGGGCCAGATCTTCTGGTACACGCTGGAAGGAAGGGATCCCAAAACCGGAAAGCCAACCGGAGGGTGGAGTCCCCAGGAGCTTAGGACATTGCAGGACTTCTATGTGAAGTACAGTCTGTCAACGGCCAAAGGGGTGTCGGAAGTGGCTTCGGTGGGCGGATTCATCAAGGAGTACCAGGTGGATGTCAACCCGGATGCACTGAAGGCCTATGGCGTCTCGATGATGGATGTGATGAATGCCGTCAGGAAAAGCAACCTCGACATCGGCGCCGGGACGATCGAGATGAACCAGGTGGAATACCTGATCAGAGGACTAGGCTATATCAAGAATCTGGAGGATCTGGATAATTCCGTGATCCTGGTACGAAATAACGTGCCGGTACGGATCAAAGATGTGGCACAAGTCTCCTTTGGCCCCGCCCCGCGAAGGGGAGGACTCGATAAGGAGGGATCCGAGGCGGTAGTAGCAGTAGTGGTTGCCCGCTATGGCTCCAACCCGATGGAGGTGATCAACAATGTCAAAGAAAAAATAAAAGAGATCGATGCCGGATTGCCGCAAAAAACACTGCCCGACGGGACAATATCCAAAGTCACGGTAATTCCCTTTTACGACCGGACAGGTCTTATCAAAGAGACCATTGGTACATTGGAATCAGCCCTGACGCATGAAGTCCTGATCAGCATCATAGTCATCATCGTTTTGTTGCTGAACCTACGAGCCTCGGTCATTATCTCCGGGTTGCTCCCCGTAGCTGTTTTGATGACGTTTATCTTAATGCGCTACCTGGGAGTGGAAGCCAACATCGTCGCCCTTTCAGGGATCGCCATTGCCATCGGGGTGATGGTAGATGTGGGGATCATCTACGTTGAGAACATCGTCCGGCACATCGAGATGCCTGAAAATGAAGGAGCCCGGGGGCAGAAACTGCTGAAGCTGATCCAGAATGCCACCATGGAGGTTTCCCCGGCTGTCACAGTAGCGCTTTCTACTACCATCGTCAGCTTCCTACCGGTATTTTTCATGATGGCTTCCGAAGGGAAACTATTCAGACCGCTTGCTTTTACGAAAACCTTCGCTCTTACCTCTTCCTTTATACTTGGGATCGTTGTACTACCCACCCTGGCCTACTTTATTTTTTCCCTCCGGTTTGATAAAAAACGGATCCGCCTATGGTGGAATTCCCTTCTGATCCTTGCCGGTATTTTGCTGGTGATCATCTGGGGCGACTGGCCCGCGCTGGCCCTCACAGCCCTTGGGATCAACAACCTGTTGGAGCCTCTGTGGAAAAAACGTCACACCCATCTGCATACCCTGATCAACATCGCCATCATTTTGTTATTTGCCATGTATTACCTGGCGGTAGAATGGCTGCCCCTGGGAGCGCATAATTCCACTATGACGAACTTTTTGTTCGTTTTTGGCATCATTGCCTTGATATTGATTGCGTTATCGCTGGTTGTACACTATTATGAACCCATGCTCCGATGGTGTTTAAAGAATAAATGGAAGTTCCTATCGGTTCCGGTAATCACGATTTTTCTGGGTGTGGTAATATGGCAGGGGTTTGATAAACTATTCGGATGGGCGGCGAATGGCCTGGAGAGTGTACATCTCGATGTGCGTGAAACCGGCTTCTGGAAAGGATCTCAGAAACTGTTTCCCGGTATTGGGAAGGAGTTTATGCCTTCGCTGGATGAAGGTTCATTCCTGCTGATGCCTACGAGTATGCCCCATACAAGCATTGAAAAGAACCTTGACTACATTGAAAAACTTGACCGTGGACTGATCACTATCCCGGAGGTGGAGATAGCTGTGGGCAAATGGGGACGCGTCAACTCGGCACTGGACCCCGCTCCGGTGCAGATGTTTGAAAATACCATCAACTACCGCCCCGAGTTTATCCTCGATGAAAACGGCCACAGGATGCGATTCAAGGTCGATAAAGAGGATAACTTCGTGCTGATCGGTGGAACGACCTTCAACCCTGAGCGGGATGGCTTTCGGATTATACCTGCCGACAGTCTGATCCCCGACCGGCGGGGCGAATATTTCAGGCAATGGAGATCCCATATCAAGAGCCCGGATGACATCTGGACAGAGGTTGTCAAAGTGACTAATCTTCCCGGACTGACTTCTGCTCCCAAGCTGCAACCCATTGAGACGAGGCTGGTGATGCTTTCTACAGGCATGCGGGCTCCTATGGGGATCAAAGTCTATGGACCTGATCTCGCATCAATTGAGGAGGCGGGAATGGCTTTTGAACAGGCAATGAAAGATGTCCCTTCCGTGAAACCATCTTCCGTATTTTACGACAGGGCCGTGGGAGCCCCTTACCTGGAGATTAACCTCAACCGGGAGGCAATGGCCAGGTATGGGTTGACGGTGAGCGATGTTCAGGAGGTTCTTGAAGTCGCAATAGGTGGAATGGCGTTAAGCACTTCAGTTGAAGGACGTGAACGATTCCCTATCCGGGTGAGGTATGCCAGGGAATTACGCGATAACCCCGAAGATCTGAAACGAATCCTGATCCCTACCATGGGAGGAGCGCTGATCCCGCTCAGCGAGATCGCTTCCATCGATTATACCAGAGGAGCCCAGATGATAAGGAGTGAAAATACTTTCCTGGTAGGTTATGTCATCTTTGATAAACAAGCGGAAAAAGCTGAAGTAGATGTCGTCGAGCAAGCTGATAAAATCCTGAGACAGAAGATGGAAGCCGGTGAACTTCAGCTTCCAAAAAATGTGACCTATCACTTCGCCGGCAACTATGAGCAGCAACTCAGGGCTACGAAACAACTGCTCATCCTCATCCCCATCAGCCTGATCCTCATCCTGCTGCTGCTCTATTTTCAATTCAGGACGGTTACTGCTTCGCTCATCCACTTTTCAGGTGTCTTCGTGGCATTTGCAGGTGGGTTCATTATGTTGTGGCTTTACGGAGAGAACTGGTTTATGAACTTTTCCGTAGCCGGTATGGATATGCGTGAACTCTTTCAGATGCATACCATCAACCTGAGTGTAGCCGTTTGGGTCGGATTTATCGCCCTCTTCGGGATTGCCACCAACGACGGGGTGATCATGGGAACCTACATCCACCAGGTGTTTGAACGGAAAAAACCGGGGACGGTGCACGAGGTTCAGGAAGCCGTGGTAGAAGCCGGGAAGAAACGGGTGCGCCCTGCCATGATGACCGCCGCCGTCGCCATCATCGCGCTGTTGCCTGTGCTCACATCTACCGGAAAAGGAGCGGATATCATGGTGCCGATGGCTATCCCGACTTTTGGCGGGATGATCATCCAGATGATGACGATGTTTGTGGTCCCAGTGCTGCAGGCGATATGGAGGGAGCAATCAGGAAAGAAGGACGAAAGACGAAGGACGAATGACGAATTGGAAATTAGAAATTAGAAATTGGAAATAAGAAAGAATAAATACGAAATGAAGAAAGTAAATAAGATAGTATATCAGTGGAGAAGGAAGATTCTTCAGGAGGTTCCGCGGACGATGATGCGTTTCATCATTTTGGGAATCCTGATCCTTGCCTCAACAGAAGCAGGGAAAACACAGACTCTCATCCCGGACTCACTGCAGGCTTACCTCGAGATTGCTGCGAAAAATAACCCAACGGTCCAGGCGAAGTTCAACGAGTACCTGGCTGCAATGGAAAAAGTACCGCAGGCAGGGGGCCTTCCTGATCCGGAATTCAGTTTCGGGGTTTTTATCAAGCCAATGGAACTTTTGAGTGGAAACCAGGTCGCCGATTTCCAGTTGATGCAGATGTTCCCCTGGTTCGGGACTCTTCATTCCGCCAGGGATGAGGCATCGCTGATGGCCAAGGCGAAATTTGAGTCCTTCAGGGACGCCAAACAGGAGGTGTGGTTCAATGTGCGTAAAACCTGGCTGGAACTCTATCTGAACAAGGCCAGGACCGACCTAACCCAAAAGAACCTGGATCTCCTGAAAGCCATTGAACGGATAGCTCTGGTCCGGTTCTCCTCTTCGATTCCCGGCGGACCCTCCTCAGGTGGAAACCAGCAATCGGGGGAAAAGATTTCGGGAGGGATGTCATCTCCACGTGCAGAAGGCCAATCTGGAGTGAACTCCTCCTCTATGGGCGGGAATATGGCTGGCGTCGGAGGGACGAACACGATGGGAAACTCTTCCGACCTGATAGGCTTGTACAGGATTCAGATTGAGATGGGGGACCTGGAGAATGTCATTGACGACTTTAAAACGCAGGCGACTGTGCTGACTGCCGTGATGAACAGTTTACTGAACAGAGAACCGGATATCCCGGTGGCTCTGCCCGACACCCTTGTCCAGGAGACTCACGGGGCCACTTTTCTGTCAATCCGCGACAGCATCCTGTCACGAAACACCATGCTAACCATGCTTTCGGCTGAGAAACAGGCGTATGACGAACGGATCCGGATGTCGAAACGGATGAGCTACCCGATGTTTGGTCTGGGAGTTGACTATATGCTCATCAATAAACGGCCGGATAATCCCTCCCTGATGAACGGGAAGGACATGATCATGCCGATGGGAAAGATAACACTGCCAATCTACCGGGGCAAGTATTCTGCCTTGAGGAAAGAGGCGGAATTCCTGAGCCTTGCAACCGTGAATCAAATCTCATCGGTGCAAAATGCTTTGACAGTGGAGTACCACGACAGGTTGAAGATGCTCGAGGAAGCAAACCGAAGGGTACAGCTTTACACCCGGCAGTCGGACCTGGCGCAGAAAACGCTGAACCTGATGATCGTAGAGTTCAGTGTATCGGGGACAGGACTGGACGAACTACTGAAGATCGAGCGACAATTACTGGATTATGAATTGGTGATAATACAAGCTATTGTTGAGAATAATATTGCCGTCGCCGGCTTCGGCCGCCTTATGGCAAGCGACGGTGGCACTCAAACAGAGTAAAAATAGAGTAGATGAAAAAGATACAAAAAATAATGGATTGGATCAAAGGAAGCCGGATTTTCAAACTCCGGATCAGCAAGTATGTAAAGACTTGTCTTTTGATCGGTATCGGCCTTTTTGCCGGATGGTTATTTTTCCATTCGGCTCGCACCGAACAGGTTGATAGCCATGGACACGAGACTGTCACCCCTTCAGAAGAGATATGGACCTGTGCCATGCATCCCCAGATCAGGATGCACGAACCCGGGAAATGCCCGATCTGCGGTATGGAACTGATTCCCTTATCCAAGGCGGGAGAAACATTAAATCCCATGGCGGTGATGCTTTCGAAAGAGGCTATAGCGCTCGCTAATGTAAATACCTCCGTGGTTTCCCGCCAGATGCCAACCCGAGAAGTGCGCCTTTATGGAAAGGTTCAGCCCGATGAGCGGCTGTTTCAGAGCCAGCCTGCTCATATCCCGGGCCGGATTGAAGAGCTGGATGTCAACTTTACCGGCGAAACTGTGAAGAAAGGCCAGACGCTGGTGAAGATTTACTCCCCTGAGCTTATTAAGGCTCAGCAGGATCTTCTGGAAGCGGCGAAGATGAAAGATCTTCAGCCTGCTATCCTTGAAGCAGCAAGAGAGCGTCTCAGGCAATGGAAACTGACAGATGATCAGATTGCTTCCATTGAGAAATCCGGAGAGATTGCCATGGTATTCCCTGTTGTTGCCGGCACATCAGGAGTTGTCATGGCGCGAAGAGTCAACGTTGGAGATTACGTGAGCAGGGGAACAACACTTCTCGAGATAGCCGATCTGTCAAAACTCTGGGTGCTCTTCGATGCCTATGAACAGGATCTGCCGTTTATCCGTAATGGAGATAAAATCACCTATACCCTGCAGGCCATGCCGGGCAAAACCTTTACAGGATCTGTATCGTTTGTTGATCCGTTTGTAGACCCGTCAACCAGGGTTGCCAAAGTACGTGTGGAGGTTTCAAACAGCAATGGGCAATTGAAGCCTGAGATGTTTGCAACCGGACAAATCAACGCCCGGCTGGATCAATACAGAAATAACCTGGTAATCCCGAGGTCGGCGGTCCTGTGGACAGGGAAACGGTCTGTTGTTTACGTCAGGTTGGCCAATGAGAAAGAGCCAACCTTCCAGATGCGGGAGATCACCCTCGGACCCCTGCTCGGGAACAGCTATGTAGTGGCAGATGGATTGGCAGATGGAGAGGAAATCGTTACTGAAGGCACTTTCAGCATTGATGCAGCTGCCCAATTGGAGGGGAAACCCAGTATGATGAATCCAAAGGGTGGAAAAACTAACACCATGCCGGACATGGATATGTCGGGAGATGATAGATCCGATAAAATCAACGTTTCCATGGATTTTGTCATGCAATTGAACTCCGTTTTTGATCAATATATTGTTTTAAAAGATGCCCTGGTGCAAAGTGATGCAAAGAAGGCAAAACTGGCAGCTCAGAAGGTAGGGCAATTATTGGGGAAAGTGGATATGAAACTACTGACAGGCGACGCCCGCAAAAAATGGATGGATTTATCGGGACAGATGGATAAACAAATAAAACAAATGGAATCTTCGGATAATTTAAGAGACCAACGAAAGGCATTTTACGGGTTCAGTGAACCGTTTTACAAAGCAATTAAAACCTTTGGATTAATGGGGAAAACAGCATACTACCAGTACTGCCCGATGGCCTTTGGCAGCAGAGGCGCATACTGGTTGAGCGAATCGGATAAGATCCGGAACCCCTATTTTGGAGAGGCCATGCTGAAGTGTGGGGAGACAAGAGAAACGCTTAAATAATTACGAATTACGAATTACGAATTACGAATGACGAATCTAATGTGTACAGCCGCAATTCATTGCGGCTCCGTTTAATTAACCTTTAAATTCAAAAACAATGAAAACAAAATCAATGTTACTGGCAGCAGCAATGCTGTTTATCGGAATGACCTCT
>QYQJ01000064.1 GCA_007280875.1 Bacteroidota bacterium | reverse complement strand
CTTTCTCCGAATAATGACCACCGAAACAGGTGGTGATGAGCTCTCCGACCGGTAGGGTGCCGCTGCGTTCGGGACTGAAGGGTCCTTCGCCGTCGATTCCCTGGTTTACATCGATTACACGGCCCCGCTGGTGTGCTCCAACGGTAATCCCGCCTCCCATATGCGCCACGATGAGGTTCAGCTCCTCGTATTTCCGCTGCACGCTCTTGGCAAAATCACGGGCCACTGCTTTCTGGTTCAAGGCATGAAATATGGATATCCGCTGAAACTTCGGGTGTCCGGCAAACCGTGCAATGTCGTCCAGCTCATCCACTACAATGGGGTCGGCAATATACGCTCTGGCGTCGGGGAGTGCTTTCGCCAGATCATGGGCGATCAGGCCGCCGAGGTTGCTGGCATGTTCACGGAAGGTCTTGTGGAGGAGGTCATGGATCATAGCCTCATTCACCTCATATAAGCCGGATTCCATCGGCTTCAGAAGGCCTCCGCGGCCCATGACTGCCCGCACCCGTTCCGTATCGATGTCGGCTTCCCGGATCTGGTCTACGATGATATCCTTACGGAATTGAAACTGGTCGGTGATACGCGGGAATGGAGCCAGCTCTTCAGCAGCATGGCGGATCGTTTTCAGAAAGATCGCTTCAGTATTCTGATATACGGCAATTTTGGTTGAGGTTGAGCCCGGATTGATCGCTATGATTCGTATTTCATTCATCTCCTGCTCCAGCGGTTGTCAACCGGCATTCCGGATCTTGCTTTTCCGGATCCCGTAAGTAAAATAGATAATCAATCCCAGGGCCATCCAGATCAGCAAACGCAGCCAGGTATCGAGGGGCAACGCCAGCATCTGGGCGAGGCAGATCACCGCTCCCAGAATCGGGATCACCGGAACCCAGGGGGTCCGGAACGGCCGGTGGATGTCGGGACGGGTTCTCCGCAGGACAATGATGCTGATGCAGACAATGGAAAAGGCCAGCAGGGTACCTATCGACACCAGCTCCCCGAGGATGCTGATTGGGAGGATGCCCGCCAGGATGATGGCCACCGATCCGGTCATCAACGTACTTACATAAGGAGTCTTGTAACGGGGGTGCACTTTGGCAAAAACAGGGGGAAGCAGCCCATCTTTGGCCATCGTAAAGAAAATCCTGGGTTGTCCCATGAGCATCACCAGGATCACCGAGCTTAACCCGGCGATGGCAGCGATCTTCACGATCGGTCGCATCCAGAACATTTTATCTCCCATCGCATTTACCCCAACTGCAACAGGATCAGAGACATTGAGCATGCTGTAGCTAACGATCCCCGTTAGCACAATGGCAACCAGGATATAGAGAAAGGTGGAAACTCCCAGGGATCCCATAATTCCGATCAGCATGTCTTTCTGTGGATTTTTGGCCTCCTGGGCCGCAGTAGAGACCGCGTCAAATCCGATGTAGGCGAAGAAGATCACCCCGGCTGCCCGGAGAATTCCGGAGATGCCAAATTCTCCCCAGGTACCTGTATTCTTTGGAATGAAGGGCTCCCAGTTTGCTGACTGCACGAAAGCAAATCCCACTGCAATAAAGAGCAGGATGATCGCTACCTTGATGATGACCATGATGTTGTTGAATCCGGCTGATTCCTTGATCCCGATGATCAGCAATCCGGTAATGGCGGCAATGATGAACATGGCCGGCAGGTTGATGATGGCGGTTAGATGCGGCAAAGTGTCTGCCGCAATACCCTTCGACGAAAGGGAAGCTATTAGCTGCTTAGTCAGTTCCCTCCATCCTTCACCGGGCACATCGACCAGAATGGAGCTGGTAGCAGCCGTCAGAACAGTCGGGATATGGATCCCGAAATCCTTCAGGAAACTCACCATATATCCCGACCAGCCGACGGATACGGTAGAGGCTGCAAAAAGGTACTCCAGGATCAGGTCCCAGCCGATGATCCAGGCAAGAAACTCCCCCAGGGTAGCATAGGAGTATGTATAGGCGCTTCCCGCAATGGGGATCATGGATGCAAATTCCGCATAGCACAATCCGGCGAAGGCACAGGCCAGACCGGAGATGATAAAGGAGATGACGATGGCAGGTCCGGCATACTGGGCTGCGGCCTGACCGGTTAATACAAAAATCCCGGCTCCGATGATCGCCCCGATACCCAGGGTGGTCAGGTTGGTGGCAGAGAGCGCTTTCCTGAATCCATTTTTGGAATCCGAAGCCTCCTCCATTAAGGTTTGAAGAGGCTTGGTAATGAATAGTTTGTTTGCCATAGAGAAGTTGTTAATCCACTGCAGCGGCCATGATGATACTAGCCTGTTTGGCCTCTTCGGTGTCGGACCGTGAAGTTAGTACGATCGGTGCAGCAGCTCCCAGCACATTGGCTGCGAGTGTTGCGTTGCATGAAAATCCATAGGCCTTGTACAGGATATTGCCGGCTTCAATATCAGGCACTACCAGCAGATCGGCATCTCCGGCAACATCGCTGACGATCCCTTTGTGCAGGGCACTCTCCCTGCTCACGGCATTGTCATATGCCAGTGGACCATCGATGACGCAGTTGCGGATCTGTTTCCGCTGGTTCATTTTGGCAATGATAGCAGCATCCATGGTAGCGGGCATCGATTCGTTCACTACCTCCACCGCGCCCAGTAACGCCACCTTCGGATTTAAAATACCGAGCCGGTTCATGAAATCAACTGCGTTGTTGATGATGGCTATTTTAGTTTTGAGATCGGGGGCAATGACCATTGCGGCATCAGTCAAACCGATGAGCTTATGGTATGTGGGTAGCTCAAAAAGGGCAAAATGGCTGAGAACCTCGCTCTTTCGCAGCCCGCACTCCTTATCCAAAACTCCCCGTAGCAGCGTGGCAGTCGGGATATTCCCTTTCATCAGGATATCCCCTTCCTGATTGTGCACCATCCTGACAGCCAGCTGGACTGCCTTGTTGTCGTTCCCTTCCTCTACAATGGTCATACCGGTAAGATCTAGTCCAAGCTTCTCGGCAATCGTATGGATTCTGGCTGCAGAGCCAACCAGAATTGGGTCAATGATACCCAGTTTCGCAACAGCTGCAATGGCTCCCATGCAATGTTCATCCTGGGCCACAGCTACTACCAGGCGTTTCTTTTTTCCGGAACGTTTCGCCAGTTCGGTCAGTTCAGCAAGTTTCGTCAGCACCTTCCCGGGTGCATCTTCAGTTCTGTTCATGTAGTTTTCCTCCAGCTATTTTTTACTTGTTTTTCGATTCACAAACCTACAGGATTTTTGCAACATGTACAAACAGTCGGGGGGAAATTCAATCAAAAAAAAGTCCTAATTTTGAAAACTCAAATCAATGTGAACTTTATGGAATTACCCTTCGCCGAATCTTACAAATTCAAGGTGGTGGAAGTGATCCGAAGGAGCACCAGGGAGGAACGGGAACAATGGATCCGGACTGCTCGGTATAACCTGTTCCAGTTGAGGAGCGAGCAGATCTTCATCGACCTCCTGACCGATTCGGGGACCGGCGCCATGAGCGATAAACAATGGGCAGGGATCATGACCGGCGACGAGAGCTACGCGGGATCTACCTCCTATTACAAGCTGAAAGACTCTATTTCCGACATTACCGGGTTTCCTTACTTCCTCCCCACCCACCAGGGACGGGCTGCTGAGAATGTGCTCTTTTCCGCACTGATCAAGGAGGGGCATATCGTTCCGGGGAACTCTCATTTTGACACCACCAAAGGACATATTGAATTTCGCCAGGCTTCGGCTGTTGACTGCACCATCGACGAAGCTTTTGATACTACGCTGGTTCATCCCTTCAAAGGAAATGTGGATCTGAGAAAACTGGAGGATGTGCTGAAAACCTCCGGTGAGAGGGTTCCGTTTATCATCTTGACCCTTACCAACAACTCCGCTGGTGGCCAGCCCGTCTCCCTGGAAAACATACACGAAGTCAGAAAACTGGCAGACACCTACCACAAACCGGTTCTTTTCGATTCCGCCAGGTTTGGTGAGAATGCTTATTTTATCAAGCTCCGGGAGCCGGCTTACCGGAATAAAACCATCCGTGAGATCGTTGCGGAGATGTTTTCCTGCGCCGATATGATGACCATGAGCAGTAAAAAAGACGCCATCGTGAACATCGGCGGATTCATAGCCATGCGTGACCAGGAACTTTACCGGCAGTGCAGCATGTTCAATATCATGTTTGAAGGGTATATCACCTATGGCGGGTTGGCGGGGCGGGACATGAATGCCATTGCACAGGGGTTATATGAAGGGATTGATTTTGATTTCCTGGAGACCCGTATCAAACAGGTGGAATACCTGGGAAACCGGTTGCTTGATTTCAATATCCCGCTGCAACAGCCCATCGGCGGCCATGCCATCTTTGTGGATGCCCGTCGGTTCCTGCCGCACCTTCCGAAAGAGGAGTTCCCTGCACAAACGCTGGCGATTCAATTATACCTCGAAGCCGGAGTGCGCGGGGTGGAGATCGGGACGCTTCTGGCTGACCGGGACCCGGTGACCCGTGAGAACCGTTACCCCGCCCTGGATATGTTGAGGCTGGCCATCCCGCGCCGGGTTTATACCAACAACCACATGGACGTGGTGGCCGTGGCCTTGAAAAATATATTCGATCGCCGGGAAAATATCAAATCCGGATTCCGGATCATCTATGAAGCCCCTATCATGAGGCATTTCACGGTGGAGCTGGAACCGGCATAGGGACGAAAGACGAAGGACGAAGGACGAAGGACGAGGGACGATCATAGGCACCCCCGATCTTCACGTCATTCACGTTATTCACGCTTTTCACGCACTTCAATGACCCGAACCTCAAAAGAACGACGATATCAGCGTATCCGGGAGCAACTTGGCCAACTGCTGACCAGAACCACGGATCCAGATGCCCGGATGGCTACCATCGCGGCGCTCCTTCATTATAAATTCGATTATTTTTTCTGGACCGGATTCTATTTCCTGAAAGAGGGAGACCTGCTTGTAAAAACCTATCAGGGCCCGTTGGCCTGCCAGATCCTGGAAAAGAATACCGGGGTGTGCTGGGCAGGCATCAACAGGAAACAAACGATTGTAGTACCGGATGTGCATCAGTTTCCGGGACACATCGCCTGCGATTCCCGCTCCAATTCGGAGATCGTGGTCCCGGTCAGGGATCGGGATGGAATCATTAGGGGGGTATTGGACATCGACAGCACCGCTTACAACTCCTTCGATGAAGTCGACGCCGAAAATCTGGAAATAATCGTCCGAATGATCTATACCAATCCTTGACCTTAAACCCCGACCCTTGACCCTCGCCCCTTGACCCTAATAGAGTTAATATTGATTGCTTTCGGGCTGGCCATGGATTGTTTCGCCGTAGCGCTTGGCATTTGCACTTGCCACCGGCAGTCGTGGCGGAATATCCTGCGCATGGCTCTGTTCTTCGGACTATTTCAGGGTCTGATGCCGGTGGTTGGCTGGTTGATCGGAGAGTCCCTTCGTGACCCGATTGAAGCCTTCGACCACTGGATCGCTTTTGCCTTACTGGCCTTTATTGGTGGGAAAATGATCTTTCAGTCTTTCCGGCATCAACGGGATGCACGTATCCATGACCTGAAACTCACTGTACTACTCGCCCTGGCTATCGCCACCAGCATCGATGCCCTGATCACCGGGCTCAGTTTCGGTCTGATCCATGTAAATATCCTGAAAGCGGGAATGATCATTTTTGTGATCACTTTCCTGGTTACCATCGTGGGATCTAAACTGGGAGAGAAAATCACCTTCTTCTCCGCCCGCTGGGCTGAAACGGCCGGAGGCGTAATGCTGATCCTGATCGGAATTAAGGTTGTGCTGGATCATCTGGCAGTGTGGTGAAGGTGGTGAGAGAAAAAGTGCCCACTGCCAACTTCAGTTAAATCCTGTACCTTTGTAGTTTGATCCAAGACATATGCCCTCTATCCGTATCACCAAGGAATTCTCCTTCGAAGCGGCGCACGCACTGAACGGATATGATGGTCCCTGCCGGAGCATCCATGGCCATTCCTATCAGCTTTCGGTGACGGTTACCGGAATCCCCGACACCGATGCCCGATCCCCGAGACGGGGTATGATCATGGATTTCAGTGAACTGAAACAAATCATGAAACATGAGGTGATCGATCGGATGGACCATGCGCTGATTCTGCCTTCCGATCTGGATATCGGTGATCTGACCCGGTTGGGGGAGACCTTTTCCAAAGTCATCGTTGTGGATTACCAGCCAACCAGCGAAAACCTCCTGATTGATTTTGCCGACCGCATTCGTCATGCACTTCCGGAAGGGGTCCGGCTCCATTCCATGAAGCTGCGTGAAACAGCCACCTCTTACGCAGAGTGGATTGCTGAATAATACGCTATTTTTCTGTAATCTCCGGCACGCTGACAGGATAGGAATCCTTGAGCTGATCGGTACGGATCAGAGTAGCTCTGTTCCAGTGAAGCTGGTCTCTGTAATAGGCATGGTGATGTGCGGGATAATACGGTGATTCGGGATGCACCTGAATCCGGAGCAGGTACGAACCAGTCGGTATGTTCCTGAATTCAAACCGGCCGGAAGAATCGAGTTCCGTTTTGCCGTAAAAAAGAACCGAATCAAAAGGGACGTGTCGATCATGCACCCGGAAGAGGTAAGCGGTTCCGCGGGCAAGGGCATCCTGGTTCACGCAGGCTGTTCCCCGGATCTGATGAGCCGGCCAAACGCTCATCCAGATGAACAAGGCGATCAGTGCCAGACCGAGGGCCGTCAGGGCCGGATAAAGCCGGTAACGGGGACGGATCCATGCTGCCAGGTGATCGGGAGTAAACCTCCACCCCAAACCAGGAAGACCGTCACCCAGCCTGGCCCGGATCGCCTGCCAGACCTGCGGGGGAGGTTCCGCTTCGAAATCACGGAACTGTTCCCAGTCGTTATGTGGAATGTCAGAATTGTTCTCTTCCGTTGCCATTTCCTGGTTTGGTTAATTGTGCCCGGAGGGTTCGTTTCGCTCCCGCTAACTGGGACTTCGATGTATTGGTAGAGATTTTCAGCATCGTACCGATTTCCCTGTGCGAATACCCTTCGATCACATACAGGTTGAATACCATCCGGTATCCGGCAGGGAGTCTCTGGATCAATTCCAGCAGTTCCTGCTGGCACAACCGGGATAATCCGCTTAGTTCATCTTCGTCGGAAAGAAAAGCCGGATCGAGTGGTTCCTTGTTCAGGAATTTCAGTTCCCGGTTAGCCAGTGTGATCGCGGTGTTGATAAAGATCTTCCGAAGCCACCTTTCAAATATCCCCTGACGCCGGAACTGGTTCAAACGTTGAAAAACTCGGATAAATCCCTCCTGCAAAATATCCTGGGCTTCCAGGGCGTTTCCGGCATAGCGCAGACAGATGCCGTACATGCGTGCTGCATAACGCCCGTACAACTCCTCCTGGGCTTCCTGATCGTGTCTCAGGCACCGTTCAATTAGTTGCTTATCAGCCTCCACTTCCTGAACAGGTTATCAGCGTAAATATAAGAACTAGTTTCCTAATCTAGACTAAAAAAAAATCAAAAAGGTTGGTTCACCGGTCCATTCAGGAAGCCGGTTGAATGAATTTCTTATAATTCGTACGCAGTACGTTTCTCCCTTCGTCACTCAAAATACCATTCAGATGGTAGACAAAGAGTTCATGAAACACCTTGATGGAGGTCAGCTCCTTCACTGTAAAAAGCTCGCTTTCGAGGATATATTCCACGCGGAATACATGAAGCCGTGCCAGGATAGAGGCATTCAGATCGCTGCGGTACAATCCCTCCCGTTTCCCTTTATTCAGGTTCTGCAACGAGAGATCGTAGATCCTTTTTCGCTTCCTATCACGAAATCGGGAATAAAGGGAAGGATAATATTTCCGGATATCGTACTCAACAGACGGGTTGTAATCCCGGTACATCCTCTTGATCATCTTGTAGACCTCGAACAGCTCTTCGATTGCATTTAAGTTCTTTTTGCCGATCTCCAGAAAAAATTCGTGTTTCACATCATAATCCCAGAGTAGTACCTGCCTTACCAAATCCTCTTTATCTGCAAAATGCTCATACAGGGTCTTCTTGGAAATGCCCAGGTGGCCTGCCACATCATCCATGGTCACACTTTTAATTCCGTAGCGCTGGTAAAGACTGTGAACCTGGCCGATAATCTTTCTGACCCGCTCTTCCATAAGACAAAAATAGGGTAAAAAGAAACACGGGAAACTTTTTATGTAGAAATAGTTTTTACGGCTCCTGAATTTTACGTTATCTTTGTACCCCTTAATTTCTCATTATGAAAAACCTGTTATATTCCATCGGCATCATCTTAATGCTTGCCTCCTGCAGTGGTTCCGAAGACAAAGCAGTAAAACTGGAACAACTGAAAAAAGAGCGTGACCAGCTTTCGATCCAGATCCTGAACCTGGAGAAGGAACTGTATCCGGATGGCAATGTCAAATCGGTGAGGGTCAGTACAGATACCCTGCATCAGGAGCCATTCAGCCATTATATCGAGGTGCAGGGACGTATTGATGGGAATGAAAACATCGGGGTAAGCCCCCGTACTCCGGGTGTCGTTAACCGGATTCTGGTCAAGGAGGGGGATCATGTTACCAACGGGGAGGTGCTGGCCGAACTGGACGCCGAGGTGCTGAAACAGACGCTCAAGGAGCTGGAGTCTCAGCTTGATTTTGCCACTGAACTGTATAATAAACAAAAAGCGTTATGGGATCAGAAGATTGGATCGGAAATTCAGTTTCTGACAGCCCAAAACAACAAAGAGTCGTTGGAGAACAAGATTGCCACCATCAACGACCAGATCAAAATGTCGAACATCACCTCTCCGATCGACGGAACCATCGAGGAGATCCCCATCAAAGTCGGACAGATGGCTGCTGTGGGATTTCCCGCCTTCCGGGTCGTAAATTTTTCCAAAGCCAAGGCGGTGGCAGATGTGGGAGAGGCCTATACCAACAAGATCAAAACCGGGGACCAGGTGCAGGTTTTCCTGCCCGATCTCGATGAAGAGTTCGACCGGCGGGTGACCTTCTCTTCCAAATACATCAATCCCACAAACCGCACCTTCGTCGTGGAAGCGGAATTACCTACTGACCACATGATTTACCGGGCTAATATGATTGCAGTCCTCCGGATTAAAGATTATCACAATCCCTCCACCATCGCTATTCCACAGAATTTCATCCAGTCGTCGCGCGACGAAGGACAGTATGTCTTTGTAGCTGATGTTGATAAGGGCGTTCGGATTGCCCGGAAGGCCTATATAAAAACCGGAATCACTTACAACGGACTGACCGAGATTGAAACAGGCCTGAATAAGGGAGATCTGCTGATTACCGCAGGCTATAAAGATCTTTACGACGGCCAGCCAATCAATTTTTAACAGAAGATCCATCCCCAGATCCAGTTCATCTCTATGAAATCAGACAAAAAGAAAATCAAGGAGTTTTTCGCTACCAGCTGGGCGATCGACAACCGGGCCAGTATCTATGTTCTGACCATCATAATCACTACCTTGGGGCTGATCTCCTATTTCAGCATCCCGAAAGAGCAGTTGCCGGAGATCGTGATCCCCACCATCATCGTAAGCACCCCTTATCCTGGCACCTCCCCGGAGGATATGGAAAACCTGGTGACGAGGCCGATTGAAAAAGAGGTAAAATCGCTGGCCGATGTGAAAAACATCACCAGCAATTCAGTCCAGGACTTTTCCACTATTGTGGTAGAGTTCAATCCAGGACTAGAAGTGTCTGAAGCCAAACAGCGGGTACGGGATGCGGTGGACAAATCCAAGTCGAATCTGCCGAACAACCTTCCCAGTGATCCTAACATTCAGGAGGTGGATATTTCGGAGATCCCGATCATGAACATTAACCTTTCAGGGGATTATGATCTGCAACGGCTAAAAAAATATGCCGAAGAGGCTCAGGATATGATCGAAACCCTTCCTGAAATCACGCGGGTAGATATTGTAGGAGCCCTGGAGCGGGAGATCCAGGTGGATGTCGATATGTACAAGATGCAGGCCGCCAGTGTCTCTTTCGGGGATATCCAGCGGGCCATATCCAGTGAGAATGTAACCATCTCGGCCGGGACGATCACCACTTACGGAACCAAGCGAACCATCCGGGTGGCCGGACAGTTTGCTTCGCCCGAGGTAATCGAGAATATCATGATCACTTCGTCAAGCGGGGCTAAAGTCTATATCAAAGACATTGCCGAGGTCAAAGATTCGTTCAAAGACCAGGAGAGCTTCGCCCGGTTTGACGGGAAAAATGTGATCACCCTCAACGTGATCAAAAAAAGCGGATTGAACCTCATCAAGGCCTCCGACAAGATCAAGGGGATCATGGACGAACTCAAAAGCTCATCCTATCCGCCCGACCTCTCGGTCACCATCACAGGAGACCAGTCGAGGTTTACCCGGAGCACTCTGGAAGAGCTGAACAACACCATCATCATCGGGTTCATCCTGGTAACCCTGGTCCTGATGTTCTTCATGGGGCTGAACAACGCTTTCTTTGTGGCGATGTCGGTCCCCCTCTCCATGTTTGTCGCCTACCTGATCTTTCCCTGGCTGGGTTTTACCATGAACATGATCGTGATGTTCGGTTTCATCTTTGCCCTGGGGATCATCGTGGACGACGCCATCGTGGTGATCGAGAATACCCACCGGATCCACCGGCATGAACCCGATATTGTGAAAGCGGCCAAATATGCAGCCGGGGAGGTGTTCGCACCGATCCTCTCGGGGACCCTGACCACGCTGGCTCCTTTCTTCCCGCTGGCTTTCTGGCCGGGAATCACCGGAAAATTCATGCACTACCTTCCGGTCACCCTGATCCTGACCCTCTTTGCCTCCCTGTTTGTGGCCTACATCATCAACCCGGTGTTTGCCGTCTCATTCATGAAACATGAATACGACATCACGGAATATAAAACCAAACGAAAAAAACTGCTGATCTCCAGCATTTTCCTGCTGGTGCCGGCACTCATTTTTTACCTGGCCCGGGTATACTGGCTGGGGAACTTTTTGGTGTTCGCCCTGATCCTGAACGCCCTATACCGGTTGTGGATCAAGAACCTGATCTTCCGGTTCCAGACCCAGGCCTGGCCATGGATCATGAAATTTTACGACAGACAACTCACCTTCTTCCTCAGAGGCCGGAATCCCATTTATCTGTTCGCGGCCGTCCTGGTGATGCTGCTATTCACTTTCGTATTAACCGTTTTGGTCAAGCCTCCCGTTCTGTTCTTCCCTGATAATAATCCCAACAGCATCGTTACCTACATCAAAATGCCTGAGGGGACCGATCAGCTGGTGACCGATTCCGTTACACTACTGGTGGAAAAAGAGATTGCCAATGTACTGGGGCCAACCAACCCGGATGTGGAATCGGTGATCACCAATGTGGGATTTGGCGCTGGTGAAGGATTTTTTGACCGGAGCGTATCTTCCAACAAAGGGAAGGTGACGGTGAATTTTGTGGAGAGTAAATACCGTGTCGGTCCGTTGACCAGATCTTACCTGGATCAGATGCGGCAACGGGTGAAGAACATCCCCGGAGTCCAGATCTCAGTGGAAAAGAACAAGATGGGACCACCCACCGGAAAACCGGTCAACATCGAGATTGCTGCGGAGAATATCGATGAGCTGATCGTTACAGCCAATGCTTTTCAGAACTATCTTGATTCACTCGATATCCCCGGCATTGAGCAGTTAAAGTCGGATTTTGAAAATAACAAACCGGAGATCGTTATCGACATCGATCGCGAACGGGCCAACCGGGAAGGGATCTCGGTAGGCCAGATCGGAAACGAACTCCGGACAGCCATTTATGGCCAGGAGGTTTCCAAATACAAAGAGGATGAAGACGAATATCCGATCCAGGTCAGGTATTCTCCTGAGCAACGAACCAATATCAACAAGATCATCAATGCCAAGATCACCTACCGTGACATGAACTCGGGTACGCTGCGGCGAATTCCGATCTCTTCTGTCGCGACTCTTCAATACAAGGATACCTACGGTGGGATCAAACGGAAAAACCTCAAGCGGGTGATCACCCTCTCTTCACAGGTGTTGTCGGGATACACGCCCAACGAAGTGGTCGCATCCATCCAGAACACGATCCCCGGGTTCACTCTCCCTAAAGGGACTGAAATAACGTTAACCGGAGAGCGGGAGGATCAGGCAGAGACCATGGCCTTTTTGATGAAAGCCATGCTGATCGCCCTGGGACTGATCTTTTTCATCCTGATCACCCAGTTTCAATCCCTTAGTAAATCCCTGATTATCCTTTCGGAAGTAGTCTTCAGCATCATCGGGGTGCTGCTCGGGGTGATCATCTTCAATATGCCGATCATCATCACCATGACCGGATTAGGGATCGTGGCGCTGGGTGGAATTGTGGTCCGGAACGGGATCCTCATCGTGGAATTCAGTGATGTGCTGAAGAAGCGTGGCCTGAAGACCCGGCAGGCCATCGTGGAAGCCGGTAAGACCCGTATCACCCCCGTTGTGCTGACAGCAACGGCTACGATACTGGGCCTGGTGCCTCTGGCAATGGGGATGAACATCAACTTTGTCACCCTTTTTACCGAACTCAATCCTCATCTCTACTTTGGCGGCGATAACGTGATGTTCTGGGGTCCGCTTTCCTGGACTATCATTTTCGGTCTGAGTTTCGCCACCTTCCTTACGCTGATATTCGTTCCGGCCCTGTACCTGATTGATCACAGGATGCGCTTACGGATGCAGCGTAAGCGGCAGCACAGGAGACTCGTGACTCGTGACTCGTGACTTTGTGCCCCTGTGCCCCTGTCCCCTTTTACACCTTCTCCAGCAACTTGACCAGCGCAATGTTGGACTTCAGCAGGTCGAACATCGCCTGGGTGTACTCTGTTTCGGCAATTAGAAATTGGTTGTATTTCTGGTTCAGATCAGTACTTGAGGAGATTCCCTGGCGGTATTTGATAACGGTCTGTTCATAGATCTTGGTGGCTGTCTGGAGACTTTGCTTCTTATTCAGAAAGACCATGTAGGACCTGCTAAAATCATTCCGTACAGTCTCCACCTGCAATTTTAACGAATTTCTCACCTTTTCATCCAGCACTTTCATTTTGTTAACTTCCAACCGGGCCTGATCTATATTATACTTCCTGCTTCCGCTACTCCAGATGGGTATGTTCAGAGAGAGTCCCCATGCCGCAGAGCCAAACCACCGTTCATCCGTACTGAAAAAACTCCAGGTTTCACGGTATGCGCTCGTACTCAGATTCATGAATGCAGCCAGGTTGGGCTGATAGGCCGTTTTGGCCAGCTTGAATTGCATCTGGACCAGATATTCCTGTTTTTTCAGCAACTTGTAATCAATATTAAAATTGTAATCAAACGGACTGGTCAATAAATAATCATGATTGATCCGCTCCAGAAAAAAATCAAGGTTATCGGTCAGTACGATTATTTGGTTCTCTTCGAGACCCAGTAAAAACTTCAGGTAGTTGTAGGCAATTACTTTCTGGTTTTTTGTATTGATCAGATTTGCTTCCAGGGTGGCTTTATTCAACTCCATTTGCTCAACATCCAACTGCTCCAAAAGTCCGTTACGATAGAACTCCCTGGCCTCTTCCACCATCTGGTTTACGGTTTTAAAGGTAGAGTCCAGAATTCCGATGCTCTCTTCCACGATCAGATAAGAGATGTAAGCTTCTGCTACCAGATCCCTGATATCCATCCGGTTTTTCACATCTTTTTGCTTTTCTGTCTCCAGGTATGCTTTGGCTGTTTGTAATCCTACCAGATATTGACCACTATATAACAGTTGGGTAATTTGACCGGACAACGTGGTGGTATAATGAGATCCGATCTGAATGGCAATGTCCTCACCCTGGCCGCCCATGAATTCGGCCGGAATGATCATGGTCGGTCTGGCAAGGTTATCCATATAGCTCAGGGACCCATTAATCTGGGGCAATCCAATCGCTGTGTTCTCCTTTACCAGTTTCTTGGCTATTTCAATGTCGTACCTGGAATTCTGCAAGTCGTAATTGTGTTCAAAGGCATACTCCTGGGCCTGCTTCAGGGTGAATGACATGGGTGCCTGTGCACCGGTCCAGAGAGGTAAGCATGCAAAGAAAAACAAACTGTCTGTCAGCCAAAGCCTCAATACGCTCATGGATTCTGCTTTTTAAATTTCACCTTTCCCTTTTGATGTTCATAGTAAGTGACCCCTTTCCCCGTGCCGATTCCCCTGACGAAATTATCGAACATGGTATCGAAAAGGATCTGGAACGAAAATTTTTCGGGAAAATACTCGGGATTGTGGATGTCGATCAGGCGACGGATGTAAAGACGGGCAATCAGTTCCGTACTCAGATCGTCCCGGTACATTCCGTCACGGATTCCCTTTTTAATATTTAACTGGATCTGGGCAAAAATAAATTCGACCCGTTCATCGATGTGTTGTGTATAGATTTCGGGATAGTACTTCTTCAGGTCGAAGGTCATCGACGGACTCACATCCCAGAAGCGGTCGCTGATCTCCTTGCTGACAATCAGTAACACATCAATGGCATTGACCCCGTCGAAATTATGTTGCTCAAAAATGACTTCGAAATTTCGGCGCTCCAGGGCAAGAAGTTCAGATACCAGCTCATGTTTACTCCTGAAATGCTGATATAGTTTTTTCTTCGAAATTCCGAGATCCCTGCAGATATCGTCCATCGAAACACTGCGGACACCGTATTTAAAAAATAGTTCCCGTACCCTTATCAGGATATCGTTGGCACTGGATTCAGCTGCATTCATATATAAAAATATAGCGGATCTCTTTTGCCCGGCAAAGGTAAAAAGAAATGGGTTTAACGAAACAAAAAAGGTGTAAAAAGTTTCTGTGACTCCGGCTATTCAATGATCATTTTCCGCTTCTGTGTTTGTTCTCCGCAGGTGAGAGAAACATAGTAAAATCCCGGAGAGAGATTGTACTGAGAGGCATCAAACTGCTCTACGTATTTCCCCGGCTGATGAAGCCGATCCTGCACCACTACTGCTACCTGTCGCCCAAACATGTCGAACACGCTTAAAGTAACCGACGCAGGAGTGTGGATCTTATATGGGAAATAGGTATATTCCTGAAAGGGATTGGGGTAGTTTTGCTCCAGTGAAAGGGGCCCGGCAATCTCCTTTCCCGGCGTGATCCCAACATGCAGGGAGTCGATGAGCGCGGTCCAGACGCTTAAGTTCCCTTCATCGAGACGAGCCCAGATCGGCCGGATAATCTCGCTGTGGACAGAGATATTTGTGTAATCCCCGAAAAAAACTGAAGCTATGGGATTGAACGGAGACTCACTGATCTTGATATTCTCAAATGTTCCCCCTCCATCTTCTGACACTGCCAGGTATACATCGGTCAGGTTGTTGGTATAATTCCGCCTGTCGTAAAAAACGAAGTAAAGGTACCCCGTGGTCTGGTCAATGGTCATCCAGGTAAAAAACTGCTGTTTCCCGGGAGGATCATCATTCACCCGGATGATGGAGCTCCAGGTTTCCCCTCCATCATCTGATTTCGTCAGCCACACGTCGGTATCATTCAACCCGTTGCGCTGATCCGACCAGTTGATATAGATCCTCCCGTGGTAGGGTCCTCCACTTAGGTCGCAGCAGGTGACAGGCAGGCCATTGGCACGGTAAATCCCGGGGATAGCGTAATCCCAGCCTCCGGGGAAGTCAGCGACAAATACATTCTCAGCCGGCCAGGTGATGCCCTGATCCAGGGATTTGGTAAAGACCAGTCCAAGCGGACCTGCCCAGGAGGTGTAAATCTCCCCGTTGGGTCCCAATGCAGGAACCGCTCCCTCTACGGTATTATCACTGTCGATACAGTCACCGGCGACCCGGTTGATCCGGACAGCCTCACTCCAGCTCTCTCCACCATCTGTTGACCGTGAAAACCGTATAATTGAGCTGTCCATCGGGTTGGCGCTGCCATAGGCATCAAACTGAGTCCAGGTAGTATATAGATAATTATTCGCCGGATCAACAACCGTCCACTCCTTATCCTGCACTTTACTTCCGTTCAGTCCCATGTAACTGCCATTGTTCCAGGTTTGCCCTCCATCAGTGGTCTTCTGGCAAACAATCCGGTCGACCCAGTTTCCCCCGGGAGGGTTGGAGAGGTGAAAGAAATAAAAATGGCCGGCAGTATCCACAATGATGCAGGGATCTCCCCAAACTCCATAAGAGGAAGAAAGCTCCCCCTGAGCCCAGGTCATCCCGCCATCGCCGGAATAATAGTACAGGTTGATATTGGCCGCGGCGACTACCTGATCAGTATTGTATGGATTGATCATGATCGAAGGTTCTTCCGGGTAGAACTGGTTGCCGATCATGACGTTCAGGTACTGGGCGATCCCGGTGAACGGAATTATGACTGAAAGCAAGATCAGGCACTTGATGTAGTTGTAACACATATTGTTAAATTCTAATTTCCAATTTCCAATTTCCTAATACCAAAAGACCCATAACCAGGTGAGCAGGTTGCATCACTCCTCCTCCAGATACCTCTTTTTTATCGTATCGTACACAAGAATTTCCCCCTTCACCTCTCCCTCCCGGGTAAACAGGCCACTCCACCAGTTCAGCGGCTCCCAGATACAGGTTCCTTTTCCTTTATCCCCGGGGAGATTGAATACAATTTCATGTACCTCTTTCTTGAAGTTGGAGTATTCCACCACATTGACTGGTTTGTGATAGCGTTCCACCAAATCGACCAGGTTCTTCTTCAAATCGTCGAGGGTTCCATGCCAGCGGGGGTAGTATGAGATCCCGATGATATCGAATGTCACGCCTCTGGCGATCATGTTATCAAGCCAGAAGACCGCTTCATCGTGCTGGCCACCAAGAGCTATGTGCATCATGACCGGTAGTTCCGGGTCCACTGCCCGGATGCCCTCGACACCGGCCATCAGCAGCCCGGCCAGGTTATCTGGATTGGCAATATGACCATCCGGCCAGAGGATGCCATGATTGATCTCATTGCCCACCTGTGCCATGGCAGGGAGAGTTCCCTGCTCCTTCAGGGCCAGGAGTACACGTGTGGTATAGCTTCTGACTGAATCTTTCAGTGTCTCAAAATCAACTCCGCTCCAGGCAAGGGGTTTATTCTGCTGCTGCGGATCGGCCCAGTAATCGCTGTAGTGAAAATCGAGCAGGATTTTCATACCGGCATCCCTGACCCGCCTGGCCATCTTAAGGGTATGATCCAGTCCGCAGTACCCCTCTCCCGGTGAATACCCCTTTTCATTTTCCGGATTGACAAAGATCCTCAACCGTATATAATTGAATCCATGATCACCCAAGAGTTGGATTGCATCTTTCTCCTGGCCGTTTTCATAAAATTTCTTCCCCTGCGCCTCGATCTGCGGCAGGAACGAGATATCGGCCCCAATCATCCGGTCGACCGGCTTCCTGGCAGGTTGAAGCTGCTCCGGTGTTGGTGTCAACTTTACAAAATCCGCCGGAAGGGTGTGGATCTCATGGGATCCTGGCCACAGTTTTCCGGATCTGGCCTCAACCTTGATCTTGTCCGGCTTCGTTCCGGCAACGAATACCAAACTACATACACCTTTCTGAAGCCGGCACATGGTGTACTCCTCTCCTGCCGTATCCACCTTCAGCATCAGATCCGAACTGTCAGGCATAATCACCTTCCCGTCCCCGTTCACATATACATGGATGGTATCATCGGCAGAGATAATCTCCCGGCTCAGGCTGTCGACCACCGCGATCCGCAGCCTGGTTCGATCTTGTCCGTCGGCCAGGAGGGTCGTACTGTAAGCAGTAAGCATCACGGCTACAGATCTGCCTGAATCGACGCGGCTGACAGAGGCAAATCCCGATTCATTCGTTACCGGCCCGGAACAATTGGTCCCCAGCAGGGAAAGAATAAAAGAAAAAAATATCCAGTGTTTCATGATATCAAAGATAAAAAATCTATGAATATAAGAGAGCATGCAAGACGATGCATACCAACAAAAAACAAGAAAAAAAAGCGTATGTTTGAACCCAGAATCCACCTTCCATGAAATCTATTTTCCTAACCATCATGATCCTGCTTTTCCATACTGGGTTCTATGCCCAAAACGGCTTGCAGACCTGTTTTGAGCAATCGGACGGTAATCGGACCCCCCGGTATGCCGAGACAATAGACTTTTGCCGGAAACTGGCCGATGCCTCCCCGATGGTTCAGTTGACTTCGTTCGGGAAAAGCCCTCAGGGTCGTGATCTGCCCGTGATGATCGTTGACCGAGACGGGTTAACGGATCCTGAATCCATGAAAGCCTCCGGGCGGGTGATCCTGATGATCGAGGCCTGCATCCATCCCGGTGAGTCGGAGGGGAAAGATGCGGGAATGCTGCTGATTAGGGATTTAATCCGGGATCCGGGGTCCGGGATCCGGGATCTCCTTGATCATGTTTCGATCCTCTTTATCCCGATCTTCAACGTCGACGGCCATGAGCGGTTCGGGCCGTACAACCGGATCAACCAGAACGGGCCGGAGGAGATGGGCTGGCGGGTCACCGCCACCAACCTGAACCTCAACCGTGATTTTCTGAAAGCGGATGCCCCGGAGATGAAAGCATGGCTGAAGTTGTACAACCGCTGGGATCCCGATTTCTTCATCGACATCCACACCACCGACGGAGCCGATTACCAGTATGTACTCACCTACATGATGGAGACCCTGGGAGAGATGGATCCGGGATTAACCGATTGGTGTGATTCAATTTTCCTGCCGGCCTGGATCCATGAGATGGACTCGACAGGTTATCCGGTTTTCCCCTATGTGGAATTCCGCCGGTGGCATGATCCGAAAAGCGGGCTGGTGAGGAAAGTTGCACCTCCCATGCTTTCACAGGGGTATGTCGCCCTTCGGAACAGGCCCGGGCTGCTGGTGGAGACCCATATGCTGAAACCCTATAAGCAGCGGGTGGAAGCTTCCTATCAGTGCCTTGTTTCAACCCTTCAGATCCTCCGTAATCAATACCGTGAACTCCGACAACTCAATCAGGCAGCTGATGCGTTTGTTCAATCGCCAGTGTTCAGGAAGGTCCCTTTTGTCCTGCGGTTTGAACTCTCCTATACCGACAGCATCATGGCAGCATTCAACGGGTTCAGTTACGATACCATCCTCAGTACAGTCACAGGAGGCCGCTGGTATAAATACCATCCCGTCCCTGAAACATTCACGATTCCCCTCTTTGCGGAATCTATACCGGCAGAGACCATCCAGGTGCCGGAAGCCTATGTGGTCCCGGTAGAATGGCAGACAGTGATTGCTATTTTAAAACTTCACGGAGTTCAGATCAAGGAGCTTCCCACGGATTCCACGATCCGGGTTACATCGTACAAATTCAGTGATCCCCAGTGGCGCTCCTCTCCCTATGAAGGGAGGCATCCGCTGACCCGCTTTGGGTGTACTCCCTTCACGGAAGAACGGGTATTCCCTGCCGGTTCTGTTATTGTCGGGACCGCGCAGCCCGCTGCCAGGGTGATCATTCAGCTCCTGGAGCCGGAGGGGGATGGTTCCCTGCTCTCCTGGGGCTTTTTCGATGCCGTGTTCGAACAGAAGGAGTATTTTGAACTGTACGTGATGGAACCCATGGCCAAACAAATGCTGGGAGAAGATCCCGATCTTCGGCGTGCGTTTGAGGAGCAACAGGCAACGGACACTAACTGGATCAAAAACCAGTGGCAGGTGATGAACTGGTTCCTGGATTATACCCCCTATGCCGATAAGCGTAAAATGGTGTACCCGGTCGGAAGGATCGAGGGGGAAGGGAGAAGGTGAAAGGGTCGAGGGTCAAGGGTCAAGGGTCGAGGGTCAAGGTTAACCGAACAGATGAAGGATGAACCTGTTGAAAACGAATCTCTTAATTATCTAATTTCTAATTTCCTAATTTCCTAATTTCCAGCCAATCATGAGAAAAATTCTGCTTTATATGACCGCCCTGCTCCTGGCAAGCTGTTCCGTGAGGCAACATCAGGAGGTAGTTTCCCTGAACAAGGGATGGATGTTCAAGACAGGTGATAGCCTCGCCTATACTGATGCGGGACTGGATGAATCAACATGGGATTCGATGCCGGTAGATAAGATCTGGGAAGAATGCGGTTACGATCCTTACGATGGATACGCCTGGTACCGCCTCCGTTTTTTCCTTCCTTCATCCGTCATGAACAGTGCTTCCTTGCAGGACAGCCTGTTGCTTTTCCTGGGGAAGATCAACAATTGGGACCAGACCTTCCTCAACGGGACCATTATCGGGATCAACGGCCGGAATGTACCGGCCGAAACGGTGATTGACACCGGCTTTCTGAATGCACCGGTGAACTACTGGGATCTGGAACGGCACTATACGCTGGCTGCAGGAGATCCCCGGATCTGGTGGGACCGGGAAAATGTGCTTGCAGTCAGGGTCTATGACCAGGGAGGCCAGGGAGGTATCTATACCGGGAACCAGGAGGCCCGGATGACCCGGATGACCGATTACCTGAAGATCGATTACAACCGGGAGCCATTTGCTTTCTGTAACGATTCACTGAAAAAAGAGATCGCTCTCTCTAACAGATCTGAAAACTATACCATCAGCGGAAAGCTGAAGATCAAATCGGTCAACAAACTGACCGGCGTGGAATTGTTTCGGGAGGAGAAACCCATCTCACTGGATCCCCTGGCAGAGCAGACCTTCGGTATCGCCATTCCGCAACTGGACCAATCGGCGGTGTTTACCTATCACTTCGATG
>QYQJ01000098.1 GCA_007280875.1 Bacteroidota bacterium | reverse complement strand
GTGATGAGATTCCCTACACTACAGCCTTTGACTGTGATATCGTAGTGGATACCTGGGGGAACCCGCACATTGGCGTGGTGGTTGGCCTAGCTGCCGACGGATATGCCATTAGTACAAATCTTAACCCTGCTACAAATCATGATAGCCTTTGTGCCGTATTTGAAATCTACTCACCCGATAAAGGCGATACCTGGTGTGCTGTGCTTCTGGGTAATCTGTGGACATTCCGTGGCACCTATGGAGATCTCACTGAGGACAACCGTGTGAATGCTGCGATCAACATTAAAGGCGACAAGGTGTTCTTCACCTGGCTCGATACCCAGGTTCCCGGTGTAACCGACAACATCAACCCGGATGTCTTTGCCCGTGGATTTGATCTTCGGTTAAACATGCTTACAGCCGACAATAATGGCGCTGATCAGCCAAACAACGTGACCTTCCTATCAGATGTGACCCAGCAGGCCTATTTTGAAGCGACTTCGTATTATACCTTTACCATGGATGAGTTCGAATTCATCCCCATCGTTACCGAGTTGCTTTCTGATCCCAATGATGCTGCCGCACAGGTTACTTTCAAATACATCCCGGATTTCAGCTACACCGACGGAGATTATAGCGTTGACCGTCCGAACTGCGGTGTCCCGTTCCCGGTTGCCGTTGATAACAGAAAAGCAGAACCAACGATTTCAGTCTATCCGAACCCGGTTACGGAGCTCGCTGTGATGAAGGTGAATATGGTGCAGGGTGGAAATGTACAGATCCATCTTACCAACATGCTCGGACAAACGGTCATGAGCCTTGACAAAGGCTTCGTGGCTGCCGGAAATCATGAGTTTACATTGGATGCGAGCCGTGTGAATGCCGGCTTATACTTTATTACATTACAGGTCAACGGGGAGAAATACACCCGCAAAGTGGTTGTGGAATAAGCTAACCACCTAATATCTTGTAAAGGAAGCCGTCCCCGAAAGGACGGCTTCTTTTTTCAGGATTGCCAGCATGGCGTTGCGTTTTCCTTTGGTGCTTTAACGGGACCTGTTCCATATGAATTGTTCTTTGTACCTTTGCCAAATACTATGCTGAGTATGTTGATCAAAGAGGTCAAAACCCTCATCGGCAAGGATATCAAACTGGAGTTAAAGCAGAAGTACGTCCTGAACGGAATTCTGCTTTATCTCCTTTCTACAATCTTCGTTACGTACCTCGCTTTTGAAGAGGTATTGACCACTGAGACCTGGAATTCCCTCTTCTGGATCATCTTGCTGTTCGTGGGGGTCAATGGCATCGGGAAGAGCTTTGTGCAGGAGAGTCCGGCCCGGTACATCTATTATTATACCATTGCCAGTCCTCAGGCGGTGGTCCTCTCCAAGATCCTCTATAACCTCCTGCTGATGGCGATCCTGGCCCTGCTCTCTTTCGGGATGTTCCTGCTACTGATGGGAAACCGGCTGGTGAACCTGGAGCTTTTCCTCCTCGCCCTGCTGCTTGGGAGTTTCGGACTCTCCTCCATCCTCACCATGGTGGCCGCCATTGCCTCCCGGGCCAGCAATAACTTCTCCCTGATGGCGGTCCTCAGCTTCCCCATCATCCTGCCGTTGCTGCTGACCCTGATGAAGCTCTCCAGGCTGGCACTTACCGGCTCGGATTGGTCGGGAACTGCCGGCCCGCTGGTCATACTGCTCACCATCAATTTCGCCGTGATCATCCTGGCCTATTTATTATTTCCGTATCTTTGGCGGGATTGAAGTACCCCCCTGCCCCCTAAAGGGGGAGGAAGTCCCCCGAGTACTCGGGGGATTTAGGGGTAAAAAAGGGCTGTATGACCGATAAAATTAAGATCACCGGTCTCTGGTGGAAGCTGCTTGGTTTTCTGTTACTGCTCTATGCAGTGATCTATGGATTTATTGTGGAGATTCCTTACCTGGATGTCACCAAGGAGTCGCTGCGGAATGTCTTTTACCATGTCGGCATGTGGTTCGGTATGTTTGCTATGCTGGCCACATCATTCATCTTTAGTCTCCGGTATCTCAGGGGATTTCATGAAAAGGAGGACATCGTGGCCGTAGAGGCTGTGAATGTGGGGATACTCTTCGGAATCCTGGGATTGATCACCGGCATGATCTGGGCGAAAAACACCTGGGGCGCTTTCTGGGTCAGGGACCCAAAACTCGATGGTGCAGCTGTTGGGATGTTTATCTATTTAGCTTATATGGTCCTCCGGGGATCGATTGACGACATTCATAAACGGGCAAAAGTGTCGGCTGTCTTCAATATCTTCGCCTTCATCCTGTGGATCGTATTCGTGATGGTATTACCGCGTATTTCAGGATCCACGATCCATCCCGGTCAGGATGGCGCACCCATCATGGCACTGAACCTGTCGTCATCTACCCGTGTGGTCTTCTATCCTGCCATGGCAGGCTGGATCCTCCTCGGCTTCTGGATCATGAACCTTAGAGTGAGAATGAGAAAATTAAGAATGAAGAATGAAGAATGAAGAACTCCATTTGGTTACATATTGCATTTCACCATTTCACCATTTAACTCATGGAACCAGACAATAAAATATACATCGTCGTCGCCGTGCTGGCAGTGATCCTTGCGGGCATCTTTGTATACCTGTTTGTAATGGACAGAAAGATCACCAGGATGGAGAAGGAATTGAAGGAACATGAAGAGAAAAAACCCGGGGAGATATACCATGACAGAGGAGAGGTAGTATGAAGACGATCCACATTGTGCTAATCATCCTGGTTGTGGTCGTTGTCGGCGTAGTGATCTCCACCATCTCCGATTCGAGCACCTATGTAACCTTCGCCGAAGCGGCTAAACGGCCCGACAAGGAGTTTCATGTCATCGGAACGCTCAGTCCGGGCAAGGAGCTGATCTATGATGCGGAGAACAACCCCAACGAATTTATTTTTTACATGCTCGACCAGGACGGAGCCGAACGAAAGATCGTTTACCGCAACGCCAAACCACAGGATTTTGAACGGTCGGAGCAGGTGGTGATCATCGGTTTGGTAGTGAACGATACCGTTTTTGAAGCGAAAAGCCTCCTGCTCAAATGTCCCTCCAAATACAATGATGAAAATAAGCCGGAAAAGTTTGGGGAGAAGCAGTTCGGATCACAGAAATAGGAATCACCAAGCACCAAATGCCAAATAACAAATAAATACCAATAGTCAAATACCAATGTTCAAAACAGTTTTAAAAATTGGATCATTGGTACGTGTGTATTATTTGTTTTTTGGAATTTGATTATTGGTGCTTTAAACCGATATGGCATACAAGTCCCTCAAGCATTTTATCTCTTCCCTGGAATCCTCCGGAGAGCTGGTCCGGATAAAGGAGTTCGTTTCCCCGAAGCTGGAGATCACCGAGATCACCGATCGTATATCCAAACGGAACGGTCCGGCCCTGTTATTTGAAAATACCGGCACCGGTTTCCCCCTTCTGATCAATGCTATGGGCTCAGAGAGGCGGATCTGCATGGCACTGGGTGTGGAAAAGCTGGACGACGTCGGCCTGGATATGGCCGGGATCCTGGAGGCATTTCTTTCACCCAAAGAGCGGTTGCTTGATAAAATGCGAACCCTTCCGCTGATCCGCGAGCTGGCTTCCTGGATGCCGAAGCGAATGCGAAGGAAAGGAGCCTGCCAGGAGGTGATCATGGAGAGGCCTGACCTTACAACCCTTCCGGTGCTGACCTGCTGGCCGGCTGACGGCGGTCCGTTTATTACCCTGCCGTGTGTGCATACGATCAGTCCGCAGTTGGCAGTTGGCAGTCTACATTCACCACCTCACCACCTCACCACCTTACCACCTGTCCGGAATCTGGGCATGTACCGCATGCAGGTATTCGGGCCGGACCTTGCGGGGATGCACTGGCACCTGCACAAGGGATCGGCCAACCATTACCGGAAATACAAAAATCTGGGGATCCGGATGCCGGTTTCGGTCACCCTGGGAGGAGATCCGGTCTATACTTACGTGGCTACGGCCCCCCTGCCGGAGAACCTGGATGAATACCTGCTGGCCGGATTTCTGCGAAAGAAGAAAGTGGAACTGGTCCGGTGCCTGACCAACAACCTGGAAGTTCCGGGGGATGTAGATTTTGTGATCGAGGGGTATGTGGATCCCACCGAGGAGCTGATCCTGGAAGGACCATTTGGCGACCATACGGGTTTTTATTCCCTGTCCGACCTCTTTCCCCGGTTTCATGTCACCTGTATCACCCACCGGAAAGATGCCGTTTACCCGGCTACCGTCGTCGGGATCCCTCCCCAGGAAGATGGATGGATCGGAAAAGCGACCGAACGAATCTTCCTCACCCCCCTGAAGATTAGCGTGGTGCCGGAACTGGCCGACCTGCATATGCCTGTACAGGGAGTGTTCCATAACCTGGTGCTGGCGAGTATTGAGAAAAGGTATCCCGGGCAGGCAGAAAAAGTCATGCATGCGCTGTGGGGCGCAGGCCAGATGATGTTCAACAAGATCCTCGTAGTGACCGATCCTGAAGTAAATCTGACCGACTACCGGGCAGTGGCCCAAGCGGTCTCCGATCATGTAAATCCACAGGACAACATTCTTTTCACGCGGGGACCGGTGGATATCCTGGACCACTCCAGCAGGGAATATGCCTCGGGGAGCAAGATGGGGATTGACGCTACACGTAAAGATACCGGATCCCGGATGCCAGATGCCGGATATCGTGGTGCCGTGGTGCCGTGGTGCGGTAGTGACTGCCAACTGCCAACTGCCAACTGTGAACTGCCAACTGCCGACTGCCAACTGCTCTTGCGGATCCCGGATCTCGTTGCAATCAACGATGCACTTCTGAAAGAGGGTATCGGCGTTCTGATCATCTCCTTCCGGAAAAGCACCCCCGGACATGCCAGGTCCCTTGCCGGTACAATACTGGAAACGGGATTGCCGGAGGAGGTTAAATTTATTGTGCTGGTGGAGGAGCCCGTGGATCCGATGGACCTTGCCACGGTAGTCTGGCTTGGATCCAATAACATTGACCCCGAACGCGATTGTTTCTTCCTCGAAGGAACAGGAGACCAACCTCCGGTCCTGTTCCTCGATGCCACCCGGAAAAGCCCTGAACTGGACGGATTCCGGAGGGAGTGGCCCAACGTGATCGTGATGGATGACGCAACCATCCGGACGATCGATGAGAAGTGGCCGGCGTTAGGGTTAGGCCCTATCATTCCCTCCCCGTCGACTCGTTACAAATCTCTGGTTTTCAGAGATGGTCCACTCTATTAACTTTCTTTTCCATAACTGTTTGAAAGAAATTTATATTTTTGTTGACCAAACATCCCTTCATGAGAAAACATTTACCCCTCTTTTTCATCATTGTTCTGGTTCAGGTTTCGGTAATCCGACTTTATGCACAGAACTGCATGATCAGAGGTCGTGTTACAGATGAGAATACTTCGGACCTGATGCCTTTTGTCAACATCGGCATCCAGGGATCCTCGGCCGGGACGTACAGCGACAGTTCAGGCCATTACAAACTGGAGGTGCCCAGAGGGGAGCATACCCTGGTGGTTACCTGTATAGGGTATGAGCGGCAGGAGAGGCATGTGGTTGTGCACGAACAGAAGGAGATGGCAGTGGATTTTATCCTTTCACCCGTAACACAGGAGCTGAATACGGTGGTGGTTTCCGGATCAAAATATGAACAAAAGGTCCAGGAGTCCATTGCCTCGATTGAGGTGCTGAAGTCCCATTCCATCCATGCCTCCAATCCGCAGAGCATTGATAAAGCGATCGATAAGATCCCGGGGATTACGATCATCGATAGCGAACCCCAGATCCGTGCCGGAAGTGGTTTCAGCTCCGGATTGGGCAGCCGGGTGATGGTGATGGTCGACGAAATACCTATTCTGCGTGGTGATGCGGGACGTCCCAGCTGGGGTTTCCTTCCTGTAGACGATGTGGAACAGATCGAAGTAGTAAAAGGAGCGGCCTCCGTCGTGTATGGCTCCTCTGCCATCACCGGGGCCATCAATATCCGGACTGCCTATCCCAAGGACAAACCCATCACCAGACTGAATACTTTTTTAGGGATTTACAACACCCCTTCCCGCAGCTATGCCACTCCCTGGTCGGGACTGAATCCCCTCATCTATGGCATCTCACTCTCTCATCTGCAGAAATTCGATAATTTCGACCTGGGTGTAGGAGCCAATTATTTTACAGATCAGGGATATATTGGAGGAACCCCTGAGGTGCTGCCGGATTCGGTATTCAACAAAGGGGAATCTGAACGCCGGGTAAAGCTGTATTTCAATACCCGGATCCGAAATAAAAAGATCGACGGGCTGACCTATGGTTTGAACGGGAACTTCATGTACAGCGACAATGCCCAGACCTTCTTCTGGTACAATGCCGATACGGGTATTTACCGGTCCTATCCCGGCGCCTTGTCGCATTTCAAGGAGTTCACCTTCTACGTGGACCCCTTCATTAAATATTTTAACGACAAAGGCAACAGCCATAGCTTCAAGAACCGGATCTACTATGGCAATACCATAGCCAACAACGATCAGTCGAACAGCTACCTGACCATTTACAGTGAATACCAGTACACCAAAACCTTCAAGAAGTTTGGGGGAATGGTTCTGATTGCCGGTTTAATGAATAGCTATTCCCACTCTTACGGGCAGGTCTTTTCCGGTATTCTGGCCGCCGACGGGACCACCACGGCAGGGGAGTTCGGTACCTTTGAATCGGAAAACCTGGCCATTTACATGCAGTTTGAAAAGAAATTTCTCGACCGGGTCACGATTCTGGTCGGGGGACGCTGGGAGTATTACCAGATAGCCGGTTTCTTTGAAAATAAACCTATTTTCCGTGCAGGATTTAACCTCCAGGCAGCCAGGGGAACGTTCATCAGGGGATCGATCGGGCAGGGGTATCGCGCTCCCAGTATCGGGGAGCGGTACATCACCACCAATTCGGGGGGCTTCGGGTTTTATCCAAATCCCGACCTGGCTTCAGAAACCAGCCTGTCGTACGAGATAGGAATCAAGCAGTTTTATAAAATCGGGAAGTTTGCCGGCATGCTCGACCTGGCAGGATTCCTGGAGAATTACGATAACTATGTGGAGTTCAATTTTGGAAACTGGGGTAATACAACGGTGGATAAAAGCCTGGGGTTCAAGTTTCTTAACACAGGTCCGGCCCGGATCTACGGGGTTGATTTCACCCTTGCAGGGGAGGGCAAACTGTCCCGTATTTTTGATCTCTCGCTCCTGCTGGGATATACCTATTCCGTTCCCAAAGCACTGGATCCCAACCTGGTCTATTATGAACACCAGGAATCCGGAACCAGCAAGATCAGACAGTATACGTATATCAATACCTCTTCCGATACGAGTGGCTTCATCCTGAAATACAGGATCCAGCACCTGGGCAAGGCCGATATTCAGCTGACCCTGAAAAAACGGATCTCGGCCGGTATTACCGGGAAGTATTACGGTTTTATGAAGAACATCGATATTTTTCTTATCCAACTGGATCAAATCATGCACTCGGGGATCGGGAAGTACCGGGAGGAACATCATAAAGGGAACTTCATTGTCGATTTCCGGATAAGTTATCTGCTCCGTGACTTTAAATTCTCCCTGATAATCAATAACCTTTTCAATACCGAATATTCACTTCGTCCGATTACCATTGAACCTCAGAGAACCACCTCCCTGCAGGTTGTTTTAACCATTTAATTATTCACAACAAAAACAACAACCCCTATGAAAAAACTGATCACTAGTATTATTACGGTCCTGCTGGTGCAGACCGGATTCGGCCAGTCCACTCTACCCAACGGGGATTTTGAAGAGTGGACCTATAACAGTACCCATGGATTCTGGGAACCGGATGGCGGGTTCTTCAAGACCCTGAACATTCTGGACACCATTCCAACTCCGCCCGGGGTCACCGTCTACCGCACTGATTCGGCGTACAGTGGAACCTACGCAGCCCGCCTGATCACCCGGAAGATCGACCTGCTGGATGTACTGATCCCCGGCGTGATCGGAACCATCAAGATCAATTGGCTCACCTTGAACGCCACCCTCGGACTGCCGTACATCTGGGCAACCAAAGCATCCCGGTTCCAGGGTTATTACATGGCATTTCCGCTGAACGGAGATTCTACAGGGGCGGTGTTGCTCCTTTCCAAATGGAATAATACATCCAATAAACGGGATACGATTGCCTACAACAAACTGACCTTCCAGGGTGTTGTAAACACGTATACCAAATTTGATGAGGAGATTGACTACTGGAATACCACCACCATGCCCGACACCATTACCCTGTTGCTTCTTTCATGCGGTGGATACAACGCAGCCAATATGATGGGATCGGTTGGCCAGGTTGGCAGTCAGGCCTATTTTGACGCAGTCACCCTGACCGATATCTCCGGATTTGAATACATGCTGATGCCTGAAGTAGATGTCCGGCTGGCACCCAATCCGGCTACCGACAGAATGGTGGTAACGCTGAGCAAACTGGTTAAAAACGGTCAGTTTGTGATCTTCAATCCCCAGGGCAAAAGGATCCGGACCTTGATCCTGAATGAGAAGAGAGGCTTTTTGAATGTAAGTGATCTGGCCAATGGATTGTATTACTACAAGCTTACCGACGGATCCAGACCCCTGAATTCAGGATCATTTATCGTGACGAAATAACTACAAACCTCTTTTTGCCTATGATTGATGTAACAAGTTCACAGATGGCTATGGAGCTCGAGGATCAATTCGGAGCTCACAACTACCATCCCCTTCCTGTGGTACTCGCGAAAGGTAAAGGTGTTTTCATGTGGGATGTGGAGGGGAAACGGTACTATGATTTTCTCTCTGCTTACTCGGCTGTGAACCAGGGGCACTGTCATCCGCGCATCGTTGATGCCCTGATCGAACAGGCCCGGACCCTGGAACTCACTTCACGCGCCTTTTACAATAATGTACTCGGTGTTTACGAAAAGTTTGTCACAGAGTACTTTGGGTACGACCGGGTGCTTCCCATGAACACGGGCGCCGAAGGGGACGAGACCGCAATCAAGCTCACCCGAAAATGGGCCTATAAGGTGAAAGGGATCCCGGAGAACCAGGCGAAGATCATCTGCTGCGAAAACAACTTCCACGGCCGGACCATTACGGTGGTTTCCATGTCAACAGATCCTGTCGCCCGGAAGGATTTCGGCCCCTTTACCCCTGGTTTCATCACCATCCCTTACAATGACCTTGGAGCCCTGGAACAGGCGCTGGAGGATCCACACGTAGCCGGATTCCTGGTGGAACCCATCCAGGGAGAAGCAGGAGTATTCGTACCGGATGAGGGGTATCTGAAGAAGGCCTATGACCTGTGCAGATCAAAGCAGGTACTCTTCATTGCGGATGAGGTCCAGACCGGGATCGCCCGGACGGGCAAGCTGCTCGCGTGCGACTGGGAAGGGTTCAAGCCCGATATGCTGATCCTCGGGAAAGCCCTCTCAGGAGGTGTCTACCCGGTTTCGGCTGTCCTGGCAAATGATGACATCATGCTGGTCGTCCATCCGGGAGAACATGGCTCTACCTTCGGAGGGAACCCTGTCGCCTGCAAGGTGGCGATCACGGCACTCCAGGTGGTGAAAGAGGAAAAGCTGGCTGAAAACGCGCTGGTAATGGGGAACATCTTCCGTGACAACTGCAGGAAGATCGATTCGCCCTTTATCGACCTGGTTCGTGGGAAGGGACTGCTGAATGCGATTGTCATTCGTCCGCATAACGGGAAAACAGCCTGGGATGTTTGCATTCAGATGAAGGAGAACGGCCTGCTGGCCAAGCCCACCCATGATCATATCATCCGGTTTGCTCCTCCGCTGATCATCAATGAAGAGCAGGTCATTGAAGCAGTCGGGATCATCGGGAGGTCCTTGAAGGAGTTGGAATAGAACATCAATATCACCAAAGGAGCCAGCAAGGATGGCTCGGTAATGATCACCTACGCTGCCGATTCGCATATCCGGTACGGTTTCCTGGCCTTCTATCCGGCCGCCGACCATGCACCGGGGACGGCAAGGAATCAAAACGTAGCAATCAGTTTCAGATTGAACGTCCTGGGCGTCATGTAGTTGGGGATAGCGTATTGCCGGTTGGTGATGTCGGTGACCCAGAGGTAGGAGATGGTATTGCTTAATTGAAGGAGGTTGAAGATCTCCAGGGAGATCCACATCGACCGGAAGGCGCGTAATATATTTTTCGGGTTTTTGAAATGGGTATACTCCCCGATCAGTTGTTTTGAGATTCCGATATCAACCCGTTTGTAAGGGGGGATCCGGAGGGTGTGGTCCTTGCGTGGGGAGTCGGGTGGACCGACCGGGAGACCGGTTCCGTAATACAGGGTAATGGCGACCTTCCACGTGGGGAATTTCGGGATGTAGTCCTGGAAAAAGATGCTCAGGTTCACCCGCTGGTCGGTCGGACGGGGGATCCAGGCCCCTTCAAAAAATTCTTCAGTCTTCATGATGGAGAGGCTGGCCCATGATTCGGCCCCTTTGACAAACTCCCCGTTCACGCGGAAATCGATCCCTGTGGCATATCCGTGTGCATTGTTGGTGCCGTAGTAGCGGATGTTGAGGTTGTCAATCTCATAAGGGATCAGGTTGTTGATGTATTTATAATACGCCTCAGCTACAAATTTGAAGGGTCGTCCCCAGGCCCGGAAATAGAGGTCGCTGCCGGCCAGTACCTGGATGGAGGTCTGTGCTTTCAGATTGGGAACAACATTCCCTTGCAGATCGGTGATCTCGCGGGAAGTGGGTGGCTGGGAATAGTACCCGGCGGAGAAGCGGAAGGTGGTCTTGGTTTTCCAGTGTGGCTGGAAAGCGAGGTTGATCCGCGGATTCACATTCACCTGGTTGTTGTAATTGTACCAGATCCCTCTGATTCCGGCGGTAAGGGAGATGTCAGTGTGCCGAAGGCTGAAGGTCCAGGTGTCTTGGGCAAAGGCAGAGATCAGACTGGTAGTGAGATTCTGGTCAGTCCTGATGAC
>QYQJ01000162.1 GCA_007280875.1 Bacteroidota bacterium | reverse complement strand
ATAATTCTTTTAACATAAGAATATGTCGATACGAAATGATCTGATTTTACGGCTGAAAGAAGCTGGATTGCGGGCCACCCCGCAACGGATTGCCATTCTTCAGGCGCTATGCTCCATGAAAAACCATCCCACGGCTGAACAGGTTCTCCAGGATGTTCACAGGGACCATCCTGAAATCAGCCTGACCACCGTGTACAATACATTGGAGGTTTTCGTGGAAAAGGGTTTGGTAAAAAAGGTAAAAACCGACAAAGACTCCATGCGGTACGATGCCGTCACAGAATCTCATCATCATCTCTATTGTCACGAGTCTGATAAGATTGAAGATTATTTCAATGAAGAACTGACAAACATGATCTCAGCATACTTCAGGGATCATCAGATCAAGGATTTTGAAGTGGATGATGTCAAACTTCAGATCATTGGAAAATTTAAAAAATAAACCTAAAAACATAAAATCATGGAAAAAAAGAAAAAACTGACCACCGCATCCGGCAGACCTTACTTCGAAAATGAAGATAGCATGACTGCCGGACCAAGAGGGCCTGTCCTCTTACAGGATTATTACCTGCACGAAAAATTAGCCCACTTTAACCGTGAGAGAATCCCCGAACGGGTTGTCCATGCCAAAGGAACAGGCGCTTTCGGAAAATTTACCGTGACGAACGACATTACTAGGTTCACCAAAGCAAAACTGTTTAGTAAAGTTGGCGATACATGTAAGGTGTTGGTTCGTTTCTCCACCGTAGGAGGTGAAAAAGGCAGTGCAGATACCGAAAGGGACCCAAGGGGATTTGCAGTAAAGTTCTATACCGAAGATGGGAATTGGGATCTGGTTGGAAATAATACGCCTGTTTTCTTCATCAAAGACGCCAAGAAATTTCCTGACTTTATTCATACACAAAAGCGGGACCCCAAAACAAACCTGAAAAGCCCGACCATGATGTGGGATTACTGGAGTCTGAATCCGGAAAGTTTGCACCAGGTCATGATCCTTTTTAGCGACAGGGGAACTCCGGATGGATACAGAAAAATGAACGGGTATGGAAGTCACACATATTCAATGATTAACGTCAAAAACGAACGGATCTGGGTAAAATTCCATTTTAAAACCCTGCAGGGCAATAAAACCCTGACGGGAGCCGAAGCGGAAGTGTTGAAAGGGAAAGACCCGGATTATGCACAGCGTGATCTGGTGGAAGCCATCGCCAAAGGAGATTTCCCCAAATGGGCGTTAAAAATTCAGGTGATGACCGATGAACAGGCAAAAAAATTCAAATTGAATCCGTTTGATATTACCAAAGTATGGCCTCATGGTGAATATCCGCTGATTGATGTGGGCATCATGGAGTTGAATGAAATCCCGGCAAACTATTTTGCCAGTGTTGAACAGGCCGCTTTTGCACCTGCAAATATTGTTGACGGAATCAGTTTTTCGCCCGATAAAATGCTGCAGGGAAGGATTCTGGCCTATCCCGATGCCCACCGTTACAGGCTGGGCGCAAATTATGAGCAGATTCCTGTCAACAGGCCGATCAGTGAAGTGCATCATCACCAGCGTGATGGCATGATGAATGTGGACGGAAACAAAGAGGATAGTCCGAACTATTACCCCAATAGTTTCGATGACATTGAAGCGGATGAAAGTTACCGGGAACCCCCGTTGAAACTGGATTCAGACATGGCATATGCGTATGACCGAAACGAAAACGACGACTTTTACACGCAGCCAGGAGCACTTTTCAGAAAGGTGATGACAGATCAGGAACGAACCAATACGATTTATAATATTGTGGGAGCGATGAGTGGTATTACCGGTGAAAAACGCGCTGAAATTATCCAGCGGCAACTTTCCCATTTTTATAAAGCTGATCCGGATCTTGCATTCAAGGTTGCGGAAGGGCTTCAAGTTACGTTAAAACAGTAATTCAAAAAAGTTGATAACCTGTCAAAATAATCTGTCAGGAATTACTAAAGGTGTCAAACCACTTCCTGGCTGTCACCATAGCGGCGAACAATCAACTGCATGGCCTCGAATTGGGTTTCCATGCTTTTCAGCAGTTTGAACTGACATCTTGCCCGCTGCAGGTTATGCCCTGGGTGATGGATTTTAAAATAGATATCCCCATTGATGTGATCTGTTAAAAAGCGTAATCCAATAATGAATGTCATAAACTTAGCTGAAAAGGCCAGGTGATCAATCTCATTCCTGGATAATGTAGATCCGGCCACCTCAAGATATCCTTTTGCATAAGCAGCAAATAAATCCAGATTAATTCCAACTTGATCCAGATCTGCTTCATCTTCGGCCCCCGTATTGGCTCCTGTACGGATCGCATCCCCGAAATCAAACAAAGCAGTTCCCGGCATCACCGTATCTAAATCAACAACGCATATGGGCTTATTCGCGGAGTTGAAGAGGATGTTGTTGAACTTCGTGTCGTTATGGGTGATCCGTTGAGGGATATCTCCTTTAGATCATAATTTGTGGATTGCATGCATTGTCCCTGATCGGGAAAGCACAAAATCAATCTCAGGAGAGAGGGCATCTGCACGATGATCCCGGTCGTTTTTCAATACCTCATCGAATTGCTCCAACCTCCAGGTAATATCATGAAAACGGGGGATCGTTATAGCTAATGCTTCAGGAGAAATATTAGCGGTCAAAACTTGGAATAGTCCAAACGCTCTTCCTCCTTCATATGCCAATTCCGGATTCTCAATTCTATCGTAACTAAAACTATCTGGAATATAAAAATAGAGTCTCCAGAAGTTGCCTTCCCGGTCTTGATAAAACAGGTGTCCTTCATGCGTAGGAATGAGTTCAAGCACTTGAATGTCATCGTATTGATGGTGCTTGCTGGCTAGCTGCCCTCTTATATGTTGGGTAACAACCGCAATGTTATTCATTAACCCCGGAATATCCTTGAATATCTGATGGTTGATCCGTTGCAACACATAATTCGGAGCGTGGTCATTCATGATGCAAATATGGTATTTTTTCTTTGAAAGAGGTTGTCTCGATGTTTTGAGACTACCCCTTGGTGAGAGGTAAAATTCCTTATTTTAGCCGCCTCATTGATTAATCTACACTGACCCAATGGCTGAACCTGCAACAAAAAAAGGAATTAAGGCTTTCCCCCGAAGCTTCTGGACGGTGATCGTCATGGAGTTCTTCGAACGGGGCTCCTACTATGGGGTGATGTCGGTACTATCGGTCTACCTGGTCCTTTCCCGTGACCATGGCGGACTGGCTTTTTCCAAAGAGAGCGTGGGTATCATCAAAAGTGTAATCACACCGCTGCTCTATCTGCTTCCGATCCTTGCCGGTGCCATAGGCGACAGAATGGGGTACAAAAAGGTGCTCTTCTTTGCCTTCATCTCCATGAGTGCCGGATACCTGCTCACCGGATTCTCAGTTACCTATGGAACGGTATTTATGAGCCTTCTGCTGGTTGCGCTGGGAGCAGGCTTTTTCAAGCCGATGGTAGCCGGTACAATTGCCCGTGTGACGGACGAGTCCAGCTCTTCCCTGGGTTTCGGGATATACTACTGGTCCATCAACCTGGGCGCCTTTATCTTCCCGCTGATCCTGGTGCCCTGGATGAAATCGATCTCCTACAACTACATCTTCTTCATGGCTGCCATTGGGACCGGCTGGCTGCTCTTCCTGAACTTCTTTGTTTACCGCGAACCGAAAGGAACCGCGACAGGCTCCAGATCCCTGGTGAAGGTCTTCAGCGAAATGTTCATCGTTTTGAAGGATTACCGGTTCATCCTGATGATCGTCATCTATTCCGGCTTCTGGATCATGTACTTCCAGGTCTATGATTCGGTGCTCTGGTATCTGACGGAACATATCAACATGGAACCGGTAAACAGGATTGTCAACAGCTTTCTTTCCCTCTTTGTCTCCAATCCCGATTGGAAATTCGAAGCCGAGCATGTCACGGCCATGAATGCAGGAGCAATCATCGTGCTGCAGCTCTTCGTCTCAGCCCTGGTTCGCAAGGCCAAAGCACTACCAACCATGATCATCGGGATTGCCATTGGATCCGTAGGGATGGGGATCCTGGCGATAGCTCCTAGCCCCTGGATCTTCCTGGCAGGGATGTTCATCTTCACCCTGGGTGAAATGACCGCCCATCCGAAGTTTATCTCCTATGTCGGCATCATCGCTCCTCCGGATCGGAAAGCACTGTATCAGGGTTACTCGTTTCTCTACGGGGTGATCGGCAGTGGTGTAGGAGGGATCCTGGGGGCCTGGCTCTATGTCCTCTTCATCGACAAGCTCAACCAGCCTTCCATGCTCTGGCTTACATTCAGCATGATCGGGGCGTTGAGTATCATCGGGTTGCTGCTGTTTAACCGGTTCCTTGCACCGAAAAATTGATTTTCGTTCATTCATGTGCTATATTTGTATCTGTTCAAACCAAAAACAGAACCCATGAAATTGAATTCAAGAAGCATCCAGGCCATCATCGTGGGCTTGATCTTTCTATCCGTATCCACCATCCAGTGTAACTGGTTTAAAAAAGACGAGGAGCCACCTGCTCCGGATTATGGAATCCGTGTATATCCTGAAAATGGGGCAGTAATCTGGGGGTACCAGATTCTCCGCATTGCATTTAACAGCTCGTTCGATATTCAGGTCAGCGATATCAAGATCTCCCATGGTGGCATCACGGAATCCTTGATCCGCGATGACAATCCAATCAGTTATTTTATAGGTGAATACACGATTGAACTCAATGCAGAAAGCATTCCTGAAAATAGTGTCGAGGTTATCATTGAGTTCATGAACAATGTAGTTTCACCAATCATCTATACCTATACCGTGAACCATATGCCCGTGATCAATATCGTTGGGGAGATATCCGGAAATCAGGCTTTTCTGGATGCCAGTACGTCGGAAGATCCGGACGGACAAACCCTCACCTATACCTGGGAAACCAATACCGGCTCTGTTTCAGGCCCCCAGCTGGAAACAAACCTGAAGGAAATTACCGAGGAAGGAGTATTGATCAGTGTTTCAGATGGCACCTCGTTGAGTACAGACCTTGTCTATTACGATAGTGAGGAGAGTGAATTTACACTGGCAAAAGACCATATGAAATGCTTTTTACTGGAAATAGATACGACTGGTTACTCCGAATGTGTCCCACTTGGAACCCCCCTTGGACCAACAATTTCTCCAGGCACACAACTCTTAGTTGATGCAAATGTAAGATTGACCAGGGATTATGTAATCGGCTATAAATTTGAGGTTGTTGCAACCCTTCAATACGATACCACGGTTCTTGATGAAGGCCAGGATGTGGCTGCATCCGCAACAGTGGTGATCGAGGGAAGCCTGCAAAATGTTGATATCCGGGGTTCGAGACGGCAGGAGCAGAACAGGAGTTTATATCTTCCTGGCCTCTATGTTGCACCATTCCCCACTACCATCCCGCCTCCTTCAGAACCGGTTTTAATCCAGGATAGTTATGATCATCATCCCCGCCCGGCCACATACGAGGCAAACACTTCTACCGGGGTGAGTACATCTACCATAAATTCAAAAAAAATGATCCGGTTTGACAAATACCCTACTATAATATGGTTTGATCGCCCGGGGACCATCTTCAAAGCAGGGGCCGACCTGAGTAAAGGACGCTCCTATAATGCGTACTTCCGCTCCTGGATGATGCCAGACGTAACCAAGTGTCAAAAATATTTCATGGTCCAGATCGAAATTGATTCAACGGGGAAAGTAACGAGGAACAGATTGGTTATATTTTAGTTCTATCTTACTGATATATAAAAACATACATACTTTATGCTAAGGGATCTTATTTTTACGTTAGCGATAATTTGTACAGCAAAGATCATGATGTCACAGGAGAATGTATATTCCCCGGTCAATATCGGGCAACACATAGACCCGAACGGAGTAAAGGAAGAAACGCTGACAAATGTGGAGGAGGTCTTCTTCCTGGATAAGGATGAAAAGGGGAAGATCAACCAGGAGGTGTACCAGGCTCTTCAGGATCAGCGCGATGCATGGATGGAGGAAACACGGCAGGAGTACCTGGAGCGGTTTGCCCCCGACCCATTATTCAACGTGGATCAGGAAGCTCCGGTTGATATGGTAGTGAAGGAGTTCTCAAAGGATAAGGTCAGGGTCAACGTTGTGTTCACCATCGGACACTCCCGGTGGCATCATTACTATCTGTTGCTCAGGGATTACCTGATAGATCGAAATGAAACCGTCGACCGGATCTTCCGGTTGAACCAACTGGAGGAAGTTTATACCGCAACATATAAAGATATCGGCTACGGCAGCTCCTTCCCGGAGGTGCTGCGAACCCTGGGACTCAACTACCGGGAATACATGGGACAATCGCCCCAGTACAGGGATCTCTGGTATCCGGATCACAATCTGGAAGTGGTCATCCAGGATGGCACAGTGAAATACCTTCAGCAGGGGAAGCCTGGCTGGGTGGACCAGTCGCCATCCGGAATACAATCAGGAGGCGATGAGGAAGATCCGGATGTGACCTTCCCGTACGATAATTTTATCGTCCGGTACATTCCTGAACTCGGATTTGCGGCGATTGATAACAGCGGGAATTTCCTTTTTGAGGTGTTTCCGTACGACAACGGCCCCGACTACCCTTCGGAGGGCCTGATCCGCATCCGGGAAAACGGTAAGATTGGCTATGCCGACCTGGAAGGGAATGTGGTAATTGCCCCCTCATTTGAATGCGCCTATCCCTTTCAGGATGGCGTGGCCCTCATCTGTGCGGAGGGAATCCTCGAGCAGGAAGGAGAGCATACTATATGGAAAGAGGCCCGCTGGGGAGCAATCGATAACAACGGAAAGGTCATCGTGGAGCCTTTCGATCTGGGAATGTTTACCTTCGATATCCTGGACCTGAAGCTATACCTCTACCGGCATTTCGGAGGAGCGATCGAAGCAAGAACCCGCTGGGGAAAGCTGGAAAAGATCTACGTCTTTCTGCACGGAGAAGGAGAGGGGTTGTTTGTTGATTTGCGGACCCGTACTTCAGGAAAGCAGTTGCTTACCTACCTCTTTCTTCCATGGCAGGATCTCACCTTCAGGAGCACATCAGACCATGATGCCCGGATCCCGACAGAGCAATTGGTGACCGTTACCCCGAAATCGATCGTCTACCTGGTTGATATGGCTCCCATGCTTTCCGAAGGCGAGATGGATACCATCACCGATCTGGCGGAACTGATGCATCTGTCGCTTCAGGCTGAAGAGAATCAGCAACTGGTCCGGGAAGAGGATGGGATCTCCTCTCCGGCAGGTCTGAGGATCATCTCCCTGAAAGAGTATCCCAACTACCTGGAAGTCTCGGTGGCGACACCCGGCACCGGCGTACTTTCACCCGATTCGGTCCGGATGGAATTCCCCCGCAAGATGATCCTGCTTCACCAGATCCCCGACCGGGGAGCCATTCGCAGCAACTGGATCAAGCCGGGTCCGCCCGAACCCATAGTAGGGGCGGGTTCCAAACCCGCCCCTACAGTGACAACCTCCGAACCCGCCCTTTCATTGACAACCTCCGAACCCGCCCTTACGAATCCGGATGAAATCTTCCCCGACTATGAACCCAAGCGTACTCCCGACACCATGCTGGACTATATGCCCTCGTTGCTGGCCGACCTGGCTTCCATCCCGGAAGCATCCCTTTCCAACTTTTCCGACTTGATTAAGCTGTACAACGAGGATAAAGAACTGGCGGAAAAGCATCCCGGAGAATGGGTGGATGGAAATCTGTTGCTGGGTGCACGGGAAAAGGAATACAGACCTTCATCCGCCGAACTGATGCGGATGGAGATTGGGGAACGGATCGGGACCGTCGTCTCGGAAACCGATCCTGAAGTGCTGGAAGCTATGCTGAGAAGACTGGACCGGTACCCCGAAAAGATCGAATACACCCGCTTTTTCTTTATTCACTACGATGTGATGGGATCGGGCAGGTTCTTCTATATTGATGGGATGGAGAAGGTCTCATTTAAACTCTGAAATGGCATGTGGTATCTGATCCGACGAGTTTTATTCCTGGGCAATGTGATTCTGTTTCTGGCTGCATTTGCGCTATGCATCTATGCGGTTGCCCGGCTGATCCTGGCACCGGATACCTGGCTGTTTTGCCTGTTGCTTTTCGGCATTGGGGTCGTTTCAGGGATCCTTCTTTATGGATTGTACCTTGTCAGGAAAAGCCGGTTCCCGCTTCCGGGCATTGATTATAAATAGGTTTATGGTGACTGATGAAGCAATAGAAAAGCTGATTCATGCGCAGATCAGTAACAAAGAGAAACTGGGCTTTCAAAGCGGTGGTAGTGGCCATATGGGGCATGTCTCCTTCCGGATTGATGAGATCAGGAAAGGCGAACCCGTTGAAGACATCATCGAGATCAATTATGAATATACCCTGATCGTCGAAACGGAGTTTACCTATTACCCCGATAACCCTCCCTATGAATACCCGGCCACAGGATCCATCCGGATCAACAACAAGGGGGAAGAGGTTTAAAAAGATCAGCCGGATGAAGCGGTAAAAAAAATAACCGGATAAGGTTCCCGAAAGAAACCAGCGCAAACGTTCGGTCTGACTTTTTTTATAAGAGCTGAAGAGATTATCCGCTCCCTCGCCCTGAAAAATTGCCCGTTCGCTGTGCATGCTGACCAGCCTGCCGAGCTGGTCAGTCAGGTAGATACAGGATTCAAACAGATATCCCTCAAGCTTCCAGACCAGGTCGGGCAGCTCATTCATCTTGTCGGGCGGAATCCTGTCTGCATACGCAGTAACAGTCGGATAGGGCTCTGCTCCCCAACTGTCGTCGCCGCCAACACCCGATTGATTCAGGTCTATATTGACATCAATAAAGTCCCTCCTGACCAGTTCACAGGCGTGCTTGACCCCTCGTGTATAACTGGCCAGATCCTCGTACGTGTATGGAAGAGCCGAGAAACAGAGTAATGGCATCCCTTCCACACGTATTCCGGTATTCCCTTCGCCCGAGAACTCGATCCACCTGACGTCTGTCCGGTAACCATTCTCCTGCGGACGAATATACGGGGTATAAAGCTCCTGAACAGATGCCGAATAGAGGCCGACAAACGATCCTGTTTTACGGTCCTGGTAATTCTCCCAGGGCCCTCTGCCGAACCAGGTCACCCGGTTCATCGAACCCGGAAGTTGCAGGTTCAGTCCGAACCGGGGAAGCTCAGGAAGATCTTCTTTTCCGGGAATGAGGGAAACCGACAGGGTAATCCTGGCATTTGCAGCTATTTCGTATCGGATCCGGTTCTTTGAACAGCAAATCTGCCGGGATCACCAGTATTTTTTCATCCCCCGGTTGCAGGGTGAATGGAAGAAAGGATCCTCCGAGTATACGTTTCCCGTTACCTGTGATCTCCCAATCAAGCCTGGTGT
>QYQJ01000136.1 GCA_007280875.1 Bacteroidota bacterium | reverse complement strand
CTGCAGAAGTTCATGGGTCAAGTGTATAAGCCCCAGTTTCTCCAGATCCTTCAATTCGTTGAAGGCTAACTTCTCTTTGTCTGTGTATTCAACTTTATAGAAAGAAAGAAAAATAAGTCGTGAGAACAGGGCAATGTCTGCTGTTGGCATCTCCTGGCCAGAAAGCATAATCCCGCAATCGACATGGGTAGTCTCTTTTTTCCTGTCCTTATCAATGTTCATCCGTGTGCGGCCAGTGCCATCCCATAATCCTTTCAGGAACTCAATTTTCTCATACTCCATGTTGTTCTTGTACTCATCAATGTGGCAACATGAATTGGAGAATAATGCAACATGATCTGCCAACGCCGCTTTTGTGGTGTTGGTGATGTTTGGACCTTTGGTTTGTTGACCAAAGAATTGCATAAGACTGATGGCAAGTTCGGTCTTCCCGGCTCCCTTTGGGCCAAACAGGTTAAGGATTGGAAAGAATCCGAATTGCTTGGCGATATGATCCCGAAACAAAGAGGCGAAATAAAAGCAGAGTCCAAACATGGCATTTTCTCCAAAAACATCTATCAGTTTGGTTGAGTAATCATTAAGTGATACCACGCCTGGAGTGAACTTAAAGCGACGTTCTGACACGAACAGACTATCTTCTGCTTTGTAGATATCACTTGAGGATGGCAGGTAGTAGTTTTTATCTGCATGGTTCACAATTCCGTTATGGTCTGTTGCCATGAAACGGGAGTTGTAGATACCGTTACACCATGCCCAGAAACCCTCTTTCTGCCAACCCAGTTGTGCGATCTCAAAGCAGGTTTGAGTCTTTTCATACAGGAATCTTTTTAGCTTATTGAGATCGCAATCCTGCCCTTCAAATAAAAAATTCCCCAGGCTTTCTACCCGGAGCTTAAAATTGCTTAGGGATATCATGTCTTTTTGTAAAAGTTCAATAACCTGGCTGAATCCAAATTCATTGGTGATCTTGTATAAACGTTTGGAATTGATTACAGAGGCAATATGAAATAGCGGTTCCATCGTAAAGTTGCAACCCCGCTTGGGACCATCCTTTGTTTTAAAGAAGTAACAATTGCCATCCTCATAAAAACCATATTTTTCCCAGTCGGAAAGGATGATGTGATCCGGTATTTTATTGCCGGCATCTTTCTTTTCCTCCTTTGGTTCATCGGCCATGTATTGCCGGATCCTGTCAAGCCATGCTTTTTTGGGCTTGATCAGTTTCCCAAGTTGCTCTGTATAAATCTCATGCGAAGAGACAGGGAGCCGTGTAATCAGATAAGACAAGTCATCGACGAGTTTTGATTTAACATCGGCGCTCTGACATCGTTCCTGCTGGGAGATTGCCTGCCAGATGATATAATCCTGGGTGTTCTGTGCAGCATACTTTTCGAATTGATCCATGTCGGTGAAGAATGAATCGGGATCTTGTTTCCCTTCCCCGTCAGGAAGTTCTATTACGTTGCAGAACATTCCTGCCTCAATGATCATTTTACCGTTTTTCACAACGGCAGCCCGTCCCGGCTTATCGCTGTCACCGATGAGTGTAACCGAACCGGCGAACCTCTTCAACTCTGATATCTGATCCCGGGTGAGTGAGGTTCCACCGGACCCTACCGTATTGTGTTTGCCGATCTGGTTAAGCCTGATCACATCGGCATTACCTTCTACCAGGTATGCAACCCCTGTTTCCTTAATGGATTTACCGGCCAGATGCAACCCGTACAGGATTTTGCCTTTTGTAAAAATATCCGTCTGACGGGTGTTGAAATACTTCGGAGCATCTTTGCTGCCCGAAAAATCACGACCGGTAAATCCTGCGATTCTGCCACCTGTATTGAAGATCGGGAAGATAATACGGTTACGAAAGTAATCGAAGCGTTTCCCCTTGCTTTCAGCCAGCAGGCCGGTTTCAATTAAAATATCCTCTTTGATCCCCTTTCCTTTTGCCCAGGTTTTAAGTCCATCCCAATTATCAGGAGCGAATCCGATCCCAAAATCCCCGATCATTTCATCACTCCAGCGGCTTTGAGCATACAATAGTGCACTTATATTTTCTTTCTGCTTCAGGTTGTTTTGAAACCAACTATGAGCAAGCTTGTTGGCTGAATACAGTAGCTCGTTGCGGTTGAATTTTTCGTTGTTTTCATTTGAGTCGTTTTCCTGGAGCAGTTTGATATTGTGATCCTCTGCGATGGTCTTCACAGCTGAGATATAATCCAGCTTTTTAAATTCCATCACGAATGAGATGGCATTGCCGGCTTTTCCACAACCGAAACATTTGTACATCCCTCTGGATGGTGAAACAGAAAAACTGGGCGTTTTCTCTTTATGAAACGGACAGCTTCCCAGGTAGCTTGTTCCTTTATTCGTCAGAGTGATATATTTCCCGATTACATCGGCAATATCAAGGTTCTGTACTTCCTCAATGGATTGTTGCTTTATCATGACCGTAATGGTTAGCTAATGAGGCTCACATGATATTTAAGTGAATAGTCGAAGTCCTCAGCATTTTTTCAAGTCCTCCATTACTTCACTTTCAAAATAAAACAGTTTGCCCCCGAGTTTATGGGAACGGACGATACCTGCTTTACTCCATTTATGAAGTGCAGGTCTGCTGACTCCGATCATTTTACAGATATAAGGAGCTGTGACAGGTTTCTCGATGATTGATTTTTCGTTCATAGTGTATGATTAATTTTACAGTGACAAAAGTATCAAAGCAGAAATTATCTATTGGATAAAGTTATTAACAACTGCCTGATTATTAACGTAATAGTAAAGTAAAAGTAACCTGAATGGAAACTGTTTTGAACCTCTGAGAGTCAAACAGATTGTTGCATAATCAATTAGAAAAGATGTTTCTTCTTGAAAAAAATTGCTAATAAAAACAGTGCGGACAAATTTATTTTGATGCACTTTTCTCCACTGTTTCCCAATAATGGAAGCATCGAATTGGAAGTGTAATAAACTCAATTAGAACCCGGCTAAAAAACTGCCTATAAAAACGGTGGTGCTTCTGAAAGTACAGTAAAATCAATAGTCATAGGAAGCAGTTCGATTGCCTCCGGGATCACCACTTCAAAGTACAAAGTGCGAAGTACGAAGTACAAACTTTATTTAGCTATGCCAAATACCTGGCCTAGTTTATACAATTTCCCAATTTTGTTTACCTTGATATCAATGTCATTTCGCTCGAAAAGCATGATCATATCAGAACCACCAAACAGGAAATTGCCGAATTCATCCCCTTTATTCAGATAGTCCCCTTCGTCAACAGTGAAATTAACGGAGGAAATGACATCCATTCCAATTGGCAAACAGGCAACCAGACCTACGGGCGAATCCAGGACTAATAGACCACGGTCTTGTGTGAACTGATAATCGGTGCCATCAGTTGCTCCCAGATTTCCCTTTTTGTCTCTCAGGACATTGGCAAAGACATCTCCCGTGAGCACCTTTGTCTCTAAAACAGTGCCTCGTACCGGCGTATGGTATCTGTGATACGTCAGAACAGTCAGATAACTATGCGTGAATAGGCCATTTTTAAATCTGTCAGCATATTTACTGTGTTTTAATAATGTATCAATAGAATACGTATTGCCTTTGGATACGGTAACCTTGTTCTTTTCACTGATTTTCCAGCAACCTTCAAATACGCTGTCTGCCGGAACGGTGATTACGTTGTCATCAGCCATATTTTTGTGGATCATCTCCGGATCTTCCTTTGGATTTGGGGCAAGACCTTTGGGAGAGTTCACGTAGGCCAATGTCTTCGCTCCGATAGGGCGTTTACCGGGCTTTATGTGTCTGCAAAAAAACGTATTGAAATTATTGAAGCCCCCCGGCGGAACCACAAAATTGTCAATTACAAATCCTTTATCATCAATAAAGGATTGCAAGGCATTCGCTGATTGAGGGCTATTCAGGAAAGCGCCGTATTGCTGGGCAAACAGGATCATCCAGTTTTTAAAATCAGCAAATTTCGGATCCTTTTGAAATTTATTGCCTCGCTGACTGATAATGAAATAGAGCCCGTGGAACAGGTTACTGAATGTGGCATCGACGGGTGTGGTGATCATCATTTGGTCCAGGTACTCATAGAAATCGCCGAGATTGGAAATTGGACTTTTACTATAGGGCGGGGTCCAATTTGCCTTTGTAATACATTTTTCGAGTTCTGTTTTATAGATCTCGTTTGCATCGATCAGGTTTTTTAACCGTACTACGATACTGGTTGAGTTAAGCATAATTTTTCTCCTTTCTTTTAATTATTTTGATTTTAGATACATGGGATTAATTTCCCAATTTTCATCTTAAGTAGATCCACTCCAGCCGCTGGTACAGGGACTTCTTATCAACAATGCGGGCAGCAACGGAAGAGATCAGTCCGGCCAGGATAAACATAAAGATGGCTGAATGCCTGTCGGTCATCTCCAGCACCAGGATAGAAGTGGTGAATGGAGCCCGGGTCATGCCGGTCAGGAAGCCGATCATAGCGACCAGGATCAGCAGCTTGTTCTCCTGATCCAGGTTCATCAGGTTCATCAGCAGCTCCCCGATGATCGATCCGGAAGAGAGCGAAGTGGCAAATACCCCTCCGGCAATGCCACTGGTATAGGAGATGATTGCTCCGAAATAGCGGCTGAGCAGCAACCAACCCGAGATTTCATGATCCGTGGTGTTGAACAGGATCTGAGTCATGATGTCCTTCCCGGGACCAAATGCCGTATCTCTATTGAAGTAGAATAAAAACGCAAGAACTACTCCTGATAATCCTACCCACAGCACCTGCAGAGCCGGCTTTTTCAGCTTCCGTTTCAGGTAGATCAGTTGCAGGATCAATTTCCCTTTATAGGCTCCGGCCACACCCGTGATGAAGCTGAAGAGAATCACATACCCGATCATGGAAAATCCGACCGATTCGACCTTTGGAAAGCCAAGGAAGAGGTAGGGGCCCAGGATCCATTGCACGGTCATTCCGGAGAAGATGACCGCATAGAGCAGCGACGATTTGAACGCATTCAGGTGGGTGTGAGAGAGCTCCTCAATGGCAAACACGATCCCCCCCAGCGGGGTGTTAAAGGCAGCAGCCAGACCCGCAGCCCCACCGGCAATCAGCATCCGGCCCCGGTCGATACGCGGCCACTCTTTCGGAATGAATTTATGTACGATATAAAAAATGGAGGCACTGATCTGGATCATGGGTCCTTCTCTCCCGATCACAGCGCCACCCAGCAACGCCACGATACTGCTGGTGAATTTCGCAATGAGAGACCGCCCGCCAAGCAGAAAACCTGTCGAAACCTTTTTCGGATCCCGTTTCGGATCCAGGGCAGCCATCAGTTGAGGGATCCCGCTGCCGGAAGCTGCCGGAGAGACTTTCCTGATAATCAACCAGCCCAGCAGCAGGCAAATGGGAGTGATGATGAAGAAGAGCCAGGCAATGTGATCCTTGATGATGTGGGAAAAGTAGTTTATGTAATCAAAAATTTTCGCATAGAGAATGGCCACCAGGGCAGTTGCAACAGAACCAACAATATACGGGGTCCAGGTGAGAATGGAAGTAACGACTGTTTCGTTGTAATTTTTTCTCCGGATAAAATTACCTCCCCTGGTGAGGAATTCTTTCCCGGTTGAAATGAATTTATGCCACATGCCGGGACAAAGATAGGAAAAGCTGATATTTTCGTACATTTATCCCGGATTTCCCATCCTGTCACTCCTATGAAGTTCCACATCAGCTATCAGATCATTGTCTGGTCACTAGTCATGATCGCCCTGATCATGGCAGGTGGATTTTTAATTATTTCATACACCTACCGGGTTCAGGATACCAGCAATGAGATCATCGAGGAGAATATCAGGAACATCCGGGCCGCCAAGGAACTGGAGATCACCCTCCACGGCATCCGGGCGATCTCTTTGAATTACATCATCGACAAAGACAGCTCCTGGGTCGAAGCGCTCCGGGAAAAGGAATCAGAATTCGCCAGCGTGCTTGGAAATGCGAAAGAATCGGCCAACACACCGGAAGAGACGACGCTGATCCAGCAGATTGGAGCCCTGTTCTCCAATTATGAACAGAACCTCAACAGTGCCCTGGCGTCAGAGAAACGGGGAGATCTGATCCGGGCCAATGCCTTGCTGGTACACGGAAGCCGCGACTTTATCAACACCATCGAAGAAAAATGCAAAATCCTGGTTCTCTCCAACCAGAAGGACCAGATCAATTATGAAAAGAGGATCCGCCGGAATAACGACATCATCCGCATTGCTATGTACTGGTTTGGCATAGGCGGTCTGATCCTGGGATTGATTTTGGGATGGCTGGTAGCCCGGATCCTGCTGAATCCCATCTACAAACTGGTGCTGAAGGTGAGAGATGCTGCCGGCAGTGAGGTGGTGGAACATATCAGGATGTCGCCCGGGAAAGAGCTGCAGGAGATCGACCTCCATATCAACCGGATGATGGCCCGCATCAACCAGGCTCATGAAGATTTGAGAAAAAATCAGCTGCTGCTGGAAAAGTCTTCCAAACTGGCCGCTATCGGGAGAATCGCCCCGGCCATAGCCCATGAGATCAGGAATCCGCTGGCTGCTATCAACATGCTGATCCATTCCATGAAAGATGAGGGGGAGCTGAGTGAGGAAAAGGCTTACGACCTGCAGGTCATCCTGGGGGAGATCAGCCGGATGGAGAACTTTCTGCAAAGCTTTTTACAATATGCGCGCCCGGTGACGCCGCAACAGAAGGATGTCGAGGTCCTGTCAGTTTTCCGGGAGATGATCCATATGATGACTCCCCGGATGAAACAGCACAGGATTGAACTCAGGGAGTCACATCAAAGGGATCAGGTCTTCATTCAGGCCGATACCGACCAGCTGAAACAGGTGCTGATGAACCTGTTGCTGAATGCAATTGAGGCCATGGAAAAGGGAGGAGTCCTGACGGTTTCCACCTCGGTGACTGCCGGGAAACCCACTGAAGGTTCTGCTGCCTGGCTCCGGATCACCATCAGCGACACGGGCAGGGGAATTCCTGCAGAGGTGATGGAGTCGCTGTTCGATCCCTTCGTTAAGGGGAAACCCAGCGGGACCGGACTGGGGCTGTCGATCTCCCAGCGCATCATCGAACTGCACCATGGATGGATTGAGGCAACTAACAATCCCGATAAAGGTGCTACCTTTACCATTCATTTGCCCGTATCTACAACCCCTGACGATGAATAAAATCCTGATTGTAGATGATGAACCGGCCGTAAGGTACTCCTTTAAAAAACTGTTGAAAGAGGAGAACCTGGAGGTATTGGAGGCGGCAGACGGGGTAGACGCTATGCGGATCTTCAGGCAGAAGATGCCCGACCTGGTGGTGATGGATATTGAAATGCCGGGGATGACAGGGCTGGAAACCATCCGGCGGCTCAAGGAGATCAATCCCCAGATCCCGGTCATTGTAATGACCGCCTTTGGATCGACCGACCGGGTGATCGAAGCGATGAAACAGGGGGCCTATGAGTACCTGGAGAAACCATTTGATATTGGTAAAATGCGCTCCGTCATTCGGGAGGCATTGGAAACCAGGCTTCTGAGTGAGGGAGGCATCCATCTGAGCCCGGCAGGAAAAGAATCCCCACCACCCGAACGAATCGTAGGAAACAGTCAGGCCATCAAGGAGGTCTATAAACTGATCGGACGGGTGGCCGCCAGTGATGCCGGGGTACTGATCACCGGGGAGAGCGGTACCGGCAAGGAATTGGTGGCCCGGGCGATCCACATGCACAGCAACCGGGCAGACAAGCCGTTTCTGACCATCAATTGTGCGGCGATCCCCGATTCGCTTCTGGAGAGTGAATTATTTGGATACGAAAAGGGATCCTTTACCGATGCATCGAAATCAAAAGCGGGGAAGTTTGAGACAGCCGACACCGGAACCATCTTCCTCGACGAGATCGGCGACATGAGCCTGCCCCTGCAGTCCAAATTGTTACGGGTCATCCAGGAGGGAACCTTCGAACGGCTGGGCAGCAATCATACGCAGCAGGTGGATGTCAGGATCATTGCTGCCACCAATAAAAACCTGGAGCAGGGGATCATCCACAGGACCTTCCGCGAAGACCTCTACTACAGGCTAAAAGTGATTACCATCACACTTCCTCCCCTGCGGATGAGAAGAGAAGATATTCCGCTGCTGACCGAATATTTCATTGCCCGGCACAACCAGGCGCTCAAAAACCCGGAGATCACCATTCCCCGGGAAACGATGGATACCCTGCTCACCTATGCCTGGCCCGGGAATGTACGGGAACTGGAGAATGTCATCAAACGGGCACTATTGCTTAGCAAGAATCAGATCCTCACCCCCGATCTGCTCTCCCTGGGACATGCGGAAGAGTCCCGGTCAGAACCGCAAAAGGATTCTCCGGCACTTCTGTCTACCATCCATTTTCCGGCCGACCCGGAAACCTTTGAAGGAAACTTATATCGTCAGGTCATCGATCAGGCCGAAAAGGAACTCTTGCGTCAAACCCTCATCCATACCCGGGGCAACCAGGTGAAAACAGCTAAGCTGCTCGGCATTTCGCGCGTCATGCTGCATCACCGGATGAAGAAATACAGCCTGGGCCAGTACTGATCATTTTCTTTACATCCCTGTAAAATCTTTTTGCAGTTCTGTAAGCTTTTCTTACAAAACCATCAGGCTCCAGGCTAATTAAAAGGACATGAATTAATTATAAAGAGCTGATTTTAAGACATTTATTTACTTTGGCACATTTATTGCAATGCAGAGCATAACAAGTTAAACCAAAACATTATCAAGATGAAAAAGAAACTGTTCTTAATGCTGGTTGGCCTTGGCACGATCCTGATGCTGACCACCAGTTGCGCCAAATTACCCCAGGAAGATATGGATGCTGCCAATGCATCGATAGAAGCTGCCAAGGCAGCGGAAGCTGACAGGTATGTTCCGGCCGAATTCAACGCGCTGCAGGATACGATGACCAAAGCGACCACCGAGATTGAAGCCCAGAAATCAAAATTTTCTCTCTTCCGCAGCTACAAAGCTGCCAAAGTGTTGCTGGCAAAGGTGGACACAATGGCTAAAACAGTAACAGAGAATGCCATCGCCCGGAAGGAAGAGGTAAAGAATGAGGTCCAGACAGCCTTAACTGAAATCACTCCCATGATCGACGAGGTAAAAGCCCTGATCAAGAAAGCTCCACGAGGAAAGGAGGGAAAAGCAGCCCTGGAGGCCATCCAGACCGATCTGGCCGGCGTAGAGGCTACACTGACGGAGGTGACTACCCTGATCAATAACGGGGATTACCTGACTGCTCAGGAGAAGTTAAATGCCGCTAAAGCAAAACTCGAATCCCTGAAACAGGAACTGCAGGAGGCGATTGCCAAAAAGAGAGGCAGAAAATAACAGGCCTGTTGAAAAAAGAAGAAAAGAAAGAGGCTGTTTCAGTGAAATGAGACAGCCTCTTTTTAAATTTGTCCTCATCATTCCAAACATCCTCCATGCGAATCAGAAAACGGACCAGGTTTTTTCTGATCATACTAACCCTGCTGATCCTTACGGGATCGGGATTCCTGTTCCTCTATCTTGCAGCAGCTGAACTACCTTTTGAGACCATTCACCACTGCAACGGGATGCTCAGCAAGGCACGACAGGCAGAGGCAGCTGAATATGCCGGTGACCTGCTGACTGAAGCCGAGAATGCTTACCGGGAAGCGATGCTCGAGTGGAAGCATCAAAATACCAGATGGTATGTGATCCGGGATTATTCGGTTTTTCACGAAAAACTCCGTCAGGCGCTGGCAAAAGGAGAAGAGGCGTACCGGAAATCCATCTCCGTCAAAGATTTCATGCATCAGGATCTGGCTTTCAGCCTCGCGGAGATTGAACGGGATCTCAGACATTATTCCAACAACTTTCGGTTACTGCCCTTAAACCAGCAGGCCCGGAGGGATTACCAAACGGCCGAGATGTTATTCCTGGAAGCCCGGACAGCTTATGAACAGGGGAACTACGACCGGGTTGTCCCAAAACTGGAAAAAAGCAAACTGTTGATCCGGGATTCTATCCGTAAAAACCATACGATCCTGAGACACTATTTCGCCAACATTCCAACAT
>QYQJ01000203.1 GCA_007280875.1 Bacteroidota bacterium | reverse complement strand
GTGTATGCGGTTACCACATCCGCGAAAGCGGCGCCAATCCGGTGCAGGAGATGGCGTATGCCTTCTGCATTGCCAAAGCTTACAGCGACGGCTCTCTCAGGAGGGGTCTGGACATTGATGAATTCGCCTCGCGTCTCTCCTTCAATTTTGATATTCACGGGAATTTCTTTGAGCAAGTCGCCAAATTCAGGGGTGGCAGGCGGTTATGGGCAAAGATCATGCGGGAGGAGTACCACGCCCAAAACGACAACTCGTGCTGGCTGCGCATGATAGCCGGCGGCGGCGGCGGCGGATTAACCAAGGAACAACCCGAGAACAACATCATCCGAAGCGCCTATTATGCGCTGGTCAGCGCCCTTTCGGGTACGCAAACAATGGCGCTTTGCAGCTATGATGAAGCCTATACCATCCCTACTGAAAAAGCAGCTGAACTTTCGCTGCGGACCATGCAGATACTCATTCACGAAACGGGGGTCTGTGATACGGCAGATCCCCTGGGCGGCTCCTATTACGTGGAGGCTCTCACCAGCCGGTTTGAAGAGGAGATCAGGGAGGAGATGATAAAAGTGGAGGCCTGGGGTGGCATTGAACAAGCCATTGAAACCGGAAAAATACAGGAATCTGTCTCCCGGCAGGCCTACATCAGGGAAACAGGACTCCAGCAGGGCACGATACCCAAAGTGGGATTGAATATGTTCGTCAGGGAAGAGGAGGCCAAACCGGTGGATTTTCACCCGTACAATGAGGAGGCGGCCAACAGGCAAATTGCCAAAGTCAGGCGGTTACGGGAACATCGCGATAACGCAAAGGTGAATAAACTGCTTGCTCACATCAGGGAAGATGCTATGGCCGACAGGAACCTGATGCCGTCGATCATTGCGGCCGTAAAGGAATATGCCACAGTGGGTGAAGTCATCGGAGTGCTGAAAGCGTGTTACGGAAAATTTCAGGAACCGATATTTATATAGATTTTATCTTTACATAGTTTTACGAAATCATCAAACAGGAGGAAACGTATGCTACCCGGAGAAAAAAAGTATCCGCACATCTTCAGCCCGGTCCGGATCGGAAAATTCTGGGCCAAGAACCGCATCAAATATGCATCCACAGAGACCAATTACAACTACAGCGATGGGTTTGTATCGGAAAAGGAACTTGCCTACATTGAAGCCCATGCCCGGGGCGGTTCAGGAATCGTGACTACCCAGGGAGCCTATACGGATCCACGGGGTGAAGGCCAGGGTTATGTGGGGATGATGGGGATCTGGGATGACAAGTTCATTCCCGGACTCAAAAAGATGGCGGATATCATCCATCAGGGTGATGCGCTGGCTTGTCTGCAGCTGATGCACTGCGGCCGCGTAGGAGGAATCAACCTTCCCTATACGGTTGGGCCTTCAGCCATTCCCCAGCGTTTGCGCCGGTTTCGCCCACAGCGTAAGATGAGCATTCCCGAGGTGGAAGACTGTATCCGGGAGCATATCGACGGGGCACGGAGAGCCGTTGAAGCCGGGTATGAGATCATAGAGATCTCGGGTATTGTGGGGTACCTGATCTCGAATTTTGTTTCGAGCTACACCAACTGGAGAAGTGATGAATATGGCGGCGATATTGACGGCAGATGCACTTTCATGAGGAAGATCGTGGAGGGAATCCGGAAAGAGATCGGGAATGATGCGGCCCTGGGAATCCGGTTGTGTGGATGGGAGATGCTGGACGACAGGGGAGGGAATACCGAGGAAGAGAGTTTACGGTCGCTGCTGATCTCCGAAACTGCCGGGTGCGATTATCTCAGTGTAACCGTTGGCTGGCAGGAGTCGCTTGGCTCCGTGATCTCGAGGGATATCCCCATGGGCAAATGGCTCTACATTGCCGAACGGGCAAAAAAGGCCCTGAAGATCCCGGTCAGTATGGCTTACCGGCTGTTCACACCGGAAATTCCCGAAGAGGCCATTGCAAACGGAAAACTCGATATCTGGGAGATGTGCCGTCCCCAGATTGCGGATCCTGCGCTTCCCAACAAGATCATGTGGGACAGACAGGAGGACATCATCCCCTGTATTGCCTGCCAGGTTTGCCTGGCCAGGCTGTTCCGCGATGCACCGGTCACCTGTACGGTACGCCCTTCATGCAGTCACGAAGGGGAACGCGAATGGGGCTATTACGGTTTCCCGAAAACAGAACTGAAACGGAAAATTATCGTGGCCGGAGCCGGAATAGCCGGGCTCCAGGCAGCCAGTATCGCCTCCGAAAAGGGTCATAATGTTACCGTGTATGAAAAGACCGGGAATATCGGGGGCCAGTGGTATTATGCATCCCGGAACCCCTGGGGGGAGAACTCGGGAAAATACTGGGACGACCAGGAGTTTATGCGGTGGATCAACCACATGAAAGCCCAATGCGATAAGCATGGAGCCAAATTCGTAATGAATACTCCTGTTACAAAAGAGCTTCTGGAAAGGGAAAACCCCGATTCGCTGGTCATTGCCACCGGTGCCGTTCCGGAAGTACCTGACATTCCCGGGATTGACAAACCGCATGTGGTCAGCATCTTTGATATCTTTTCCGGCAAGGTTAAACCGGGTAAAAATGTAGTGATCGTGGGAGGATCGGGTGCGGCCATCTCTTTATCACTGTTTGTTCTTGACCTTCAGGAAAAACAAGGGGTCACCGATGCAAGCCTTGCCTTGATTGATCCTGCCCCGCGATTTGGGTGGGATGTGAATCCTTCTTACATATGGAGGTACAGGTTACGGCTCAAACAGGCAAAAGTGAAGGAACTGACCTTTGGATCTGTGAAAGAGATCAAAGACGATTGTATTATGGCTGACTGGTCGGTGGTAAACAAGGAGACCAAAGAGAAAGTCAAATTTGAGAACCAGGTCGTTCATGCCGACACGGTGATCCTTGCAAGACTTGTTCCCAATCAGGAACTTAAATATGGTGCGTTGAAAAAGAATGATACCTCCATGATCGGCGATTGTGTATGGGTACGAAGAGGCATCGATGCCATCCAGGATGGCTATCGCCTGGGAATGAGATTTTAATAAACGTGTAAAAACCAAAGAAAAACGTCATGATACTATCTGAAATTTCGAGTGCCCGTCCTACTATTCCCGGGACTAAAATGAGTGTTTATCCGCATTCCGGTTCCAGTGGCAAAGGGTTGTACCCCTGGATCGACGCTTACCGGTGTAACGGATGCAAGGCCTGCGCAAGAGCCTGTCCGCCCGACATCATTGGATTTCACAAAGGGAAAGCTGCCATCGTGCTGGACCTCTGCCAGCAGTGCGGCGAATGTTTTGACGCCTGCCCGGTGGAGGGGGCCATTCTATTCAAACTGCCTCCGGGCTCCCATGAAGGGGATAATATCCCTTTTATTTCAAGGTATTAGGAAGTAACCAGTGAGTTGATAACCTATCAAATTAACAGGAGAACTGAACCATGAGTGAGAAGTTAAACACTAATTATGTCGACCATATCTGCATCGCGGTGAATGATGTCAAAAAAGCGGAGAAGGATTATATTGACGCTTTTGGGTGGGATGTTGCCTATCGTTATGTGGACGAACCGGAGAAAATCAGGGTCACAGGTTTTATGGTCGGACCGACTGCCATCGAGATCATGGAGGATACCGACGGAACGGGAGAGGTGGCAAAATTTATCAAAAACAGGGGCGAAGGAGTGATGCTGATCAGTTACAACGTAGATAATTGTGAATCGTCGCTGGAGGTGTTGAAGAAAAACAAGGTCAGGTTAATTGACCAGAAACCGAGGTGGTTCGCTGAATACAAGCGGAATTTTGCCTTCATCCATCCGGTTGCGACCCATGGCATCCTGACAGAAATCATTGACGGGAAATATGAATGAAAAAAACGGTTCTATCTCTTGAACAGGCGCTGGCGCTCCCTTACACCACGCAACGGTTCGTTCAGCTGGGCTGGCGGGTCATACGCATTGAATCACCCCCTGTCCGGGAACAGGAACGAAGCGGTGACCCGAACCGCTATATCGGAGAAGATACGGGTGTTGATGATCTGCATGCCTATTTTATTCCTCCGAATATAGGCAAGGAAGCGATCACCCTGAATCTGAAGAAACAGGAGGGACAGGCCTTGCTGAAAACACTGATCAGGAAGTTGCACGTCGACATATTTCTTTGCAATACGTTGCCTAAGCGTTATAAAGAGCTTGGGATCGACTTCGAAACACTGAAGGAAGCCAACCCCGATTTGATATGGTGTGGGATCTCTGCTTTTGGTCCGGATTATCCCGACAGTGCAGGGTATGACCCGGCCGTACAGGCGTATACCGGATTTATGCACCTGACCGGAAACCCCGACGACGACCCCATGCTTTGCGGGTTGCCGGTTGTTGACCTGAAAGCCGGTGATGAAGCATTTTCGCAGGTTTTGCTTGCCCTGCTGGAACAGCAAAGTGTAGCCGAAGAAGATCAAGAAAAGGGGTACGGGAAGGAAATTTTTATTTCTATGGGGCAATGTGCCGCCTCCTGGATGATCACGGCTCTGCCCCAGATCCAGTTTGTTTCGGATGAATCGGACCTGTTTACCCGGTGCGGTAACGAGCACCGGAGTTTTATCCCATGCAACTGTTATCCTACCAAAGACGGACACGTGTATCTTGCCATAGGCAACGATCTGCAATGGGACAAACTGACAAAGATCAGTGGGTTTGAACATCTGCATAAACCGGAACGGATCACCAACCATGGACGCAGTCTTGAAAAGGAAGCCATTTACCGGGATATAAAGCGTGGATTGCAACACTATGCAACCGATGTATTTCTGGCTATTTGTACCCAGCTGAACCTGGCCGCTGCTCCCGTACATTCTATCGCTGAGGTGGCAAAGCTTGACTTTGTACGAAACAATATGATGAAAACCCAGTTGCCATCCGGTAAAACGGTTCCGCTTTTTCCACCTGCTGTAAACACCGGTTATCTGGCAGAGATGGACTTTACGCTCCCCTGCGCTCCGCGTCTTGGTGAGCATAATAATGGCATTTATAAGGAAATTGGTTATTCGGATTCTCAAATCAATGAATTAAAAATGAATAGAATAATTTGACCCGGTTTTCATGGCAGAATTCAGAGACATCATAAATGCTCCACCAAACAGTAAATTAATTTTACAGGGAAATACTGCTTTTGCCCTGGGGGTAATTCATGCCGGTTACCATGCTGCCACAGGTTATCCGGGTACACCAAGCACCGAAGTCATTGATAAATCACTGGCCACGGTCCAGGACAGAATCCTGGTCGGCTGGTCGGTAAACGAAGCGGTGGCAGTTTCAGTCGGCCTTGGGCATGCCATGGCAGGGATGGATGCATTGGTGACGATGAAAATCCCCGGCCTTTTTCAGGCAGGCGATGCGGTTACTACCACCGCATTCTTTTCGGGTGATGCGGGAGCACTCGTGATCCTTGCCGTTACGGATTATATCCCTTCCAGCACCCAGCATGTGATTGATGCCCGGTATTTCCTGGCCTCCACCCGGTTGCCTGTGCTTGAACCCCGGGACCATCAGGAAATGTACGATATTTCCCGGACCGCTGCGGATCTAAGCAGGCAGTTCAAAACGCCGGTCGTTGTTCTTGCCTCCGGAATGCTTGCCCATTCCGAAGCCCTTATCCGGATCCGTGAAGCAAGGATTGTCAAGCAAAAAGAACTTCCTGAGAATCTCAAACAATGGATGAACCTGCCTGTAATTGCCCGGGCAAATTACAACAAAGTCACTACGGAGCGCATTCCACTGATCCAGCAGTGGGCAGAAAAATCCGACCTTGTAACTGCTTCGTATGGCAGTGAAGACTGGGGAGTCATTGTTTCGGGTGACAGTAAGATTGTTTGCAGTGAAGCCTTTCAACTGGCACGTGTCAGACCTTCCATTCTCTCACTTGCCATTACCTATCCGGTCCCTGAACAAGCCATCAGGGAGTTTGCTTCCAGGATCAAAGGGAAGTTATTTGTCATCGAGGATGGTGATAAATTCCTGGAAGAGAAAATCCGGTTACTTGGAACAGAAATCATCGGGAAAGGTACATTAAGTACTATCACCACGTGGACGCCTGAGGATGTGCTGATGTTTTTATCCTCTCATAACGCACTGACGTATGCGCCTGATAAAAAAGAACTCCCCATCAAACCCATTGTACGGCCACCCTCTATCTGTCCCGGGTGTCAGTACAGGGCTTTTGCGCTAACTGTCGGAAAAATGAAGAAGCGAAAAAAGATCTATGCCTCTTTCGGTGATATCGGCTGTTCCACGTTGTTGTATTTCTTCAATGCCATTGATACGGTTTCGTGCATGGGGGCTTCGGACTCCATCCGGCAGGGATTTGTGTTGTCGCGCCCCGACATGGCTTCGAATGTGCTCAGCGTGATTGGTGATTCCACCGAGTGTCATTCAGGCCTCGATTCAACCCGGAATGCAGTCTTCAGGAATATCCCGGGCGTAAAGGTCATCCTGGATAATAACATTACTGCTATGACGGGCGGACAGGTAGCCCCAAGTTCAGCGGTCAATCTCGAAGGACGGCCTCACCGGTTCAGCCTGAAAGCTGCCGTTGAAGCCGAAGGAGGAAGAACCGTGGTTGTGGATTCCTATAACCTGAAAGAGGTGGAGAAAGAGCTGAAGAAAGCCCTTGAACTGGCTGAGCATGGGCACTATTCAACGTTAATTCTTGAAGGCTCATGCATTCACGAGGCAGAAAGCAAAAATCTCGTCAGGACAATTGAGATTGACCAGGATAAATGCAGGAATTGCGGATTATGTGATATCTGTCCCGGAATCGAACTCGATGAAAACAAACATCCCCGTTTCACCATTTTATGTACCAACTGCGGATCTAATAAACCGGTATGCATGCAATGCTGTCCGTTTGACGCCATCACTTACCGTGAGAAAAGCGACAGGAAGAAGCAGAAAACCGCACCTGTGCAACCCGCTGCGAGCAAATCCTATGTGGCGCTGAACAGGGAGCAGATCCCCGGCTCCATCAGGGTTGCCGTTCGGGGAATCGGAGGCCAGGGGAACCTGTTTTTTGGAAAAGTCCTGGGCGAAGTGGCCTTGCATACTCCTTACATCGATACCAATATTGTGAAAGGCGATACGCATGGAATGGCTCAACTCGGCGGGCCTGTCATTTCAACCTTCAGCTGCGGTGAGGTCTTTTCTCCCGTACTGGCAGGCAGTTCTGCTGATGTGCTTGTGGTTATGGAAATAAGTGAAATTCTAAGACCGGGATTTTTAAACCTCCTGAAGAAGGACGGAACCATCATTATGAACAATTTCACCGTTCTTCCGGTCAATATGAAAAAGGAGGACTATCCGAAACTTGCTGAAATAGAAAAAGCCCTGGAAGGTTTTACGGTGATCCAGGTGAATGCAAGCCAACAGGTCCTTGAACTGGGGGACCCCTTCGGAAGAAGCGCCAATGTTCTCATCCTTGGCATTTTATCAACGATCAAACCATTTGACACAATACCTGAACAAATATGGACAGAGGCCCTTTCGTCCATCTCCACAAATGAAACAATCAGATCTCTGAACCTCCTGGCATTTGACAGGGGCAGAAAATACCTGAAAAACACTGTTCACCATGGATAAAAAGCAGGTACCAATTTCTTTTACCATCAACGGGAAAAAAATGACCCGGCAGGTCAACCCTTCGTTGCTCCTGATCCACCTCATCCGGGATGAACTTAAATTGAAGGGGACCAAGCCGGGGTGTATGGAAGGCGAATGCGGAGCCTGCACGGTAATCGTTGATGGAAGAGCTGTCAATTCCTGCCTCTATCTTGCCGTAAATATTGACGGGAAGCAGGTAAACACCATCGAAGGGCTCAGCACGGTTGAGCGCCCCCTGCATCCCGTCCAGCATAAAATACTGGAACATGGCGCCGTGCAATGCGGCTTCTGCACGCCTGGATTTGTCCTATCGATAAAAGCTATAGGCGATGAGTGTGTGGAGCAGGGTATAGTCCCCTCGCGGAAAGAGATCGCAAAAGAGCTTGAAGGGCATCTGTGCCGCTGTACCGGGTATGTGAAAATTCTTGATGCGGCTGAGGATTATCTGGCTCATCCAATCCTTCAAAACAGCTCTGATCATGGATAAAAAACTAAAACTGATCGGGAAATCCACCCCCAAGCTGGACGGAAGCGAACGGGTCAGTGGCAGGGCTGTGTACGGGCATGATATTGAACTCCCGAATATGTTGCATGGGATGATCCTTCGCAGCCGATATCCCAGTGCGCGGATCAAATCCATTGATTGTTCAGAGGCCCTGGAACTGGATGGTGTGGAATGCATCATCACAGCCAATGATGTGGATGTGAACAGGATCAGCTACAAACGCGACCATCCCGTTCTGAAAGGAGAGACCGTCAACTGCCAGCGGGATGAACTTGCTGCAGTGGCCGCAACCAGCCGGGAAACAGCCCGCAAGGCTCTGCGCCTGATCAAGGTGGACTACGAAGTAATGGAGGGGATCTTTGACCCGTTTGAAGCGCTGAAAGAAGATGCCAGGCAGATCAATCTTTACGGGAAAGGGGCAGAGAGTTTCGGGAATAAAAATATAGCCGAATCCTTCACCTATTCCCACGGAAACCTGGAGGAACAGAAAAAAAACTCCAGGGTTATTGTCAGCCGGAGGTACCGGTTGCCACGGGTAACCCATTGCTGTCTGGCAACCAGCAACATTACGGCCGATTACTCGGTGCTGGACGGCCGGCTGACCCTGTATGCTTCCACACAGGTCCCGTTCCTTTACCAGCGGGACATGGCACATGCACTCAAGATGGACCCTTCCCGGATCAGGATCATTCAACCCACCATAGGAGGGGGATTCGGAAGCAAACTGGACATGTATCCTTTTGAACCCATCTGTGCACTGCTCTCCATGAAAACAGGAAAGCCGGTGCAACTGTTGTATGATCGCGAAGAAGAATTCATTGCCTCTCCCACCCGTCAGACCATGGTCATTGACCTGACTACGGGAGCTGATGCAGAAGGGAAATTCACCTTCAGGGAGGTCCGGATCATCATGGACAATGGCGCCTACACCTCCTGGGGAGCCACCACCCCGTTTGTCATGATGCAGACTTACTCCTCGCTTTACCAGGTACCAGCCTGTCACTTCCGGGCGGACGCTATCTACACCAACAATCCCTTTGCCGGCTCGTTCAGGGGATATGGCAATCCCCAGGCTACCTTTTCGGTGGAACGGAACATTGACCTGATGGCGGAGGAGCTGGGAATCGGCAAGGATGAGATCAGGCTGATCAATGCCAACTATCCGGGAGAGATCACCGGTCAGGGATTGCACTTTAAAACGTGTGGCGCCAAACCGGCTTTGATGAAGGTGCTTGAAACCAGCGATTACGAACGAAAAAACAGGGAAAAACAAAACGGACGCTACCGGAGAGGTGTCGGACTGGCCTCCATGCTTCATGTGGGAGGCGGGGCAAAAATATACCGGTCCGATGGCTGCGGCACCCGGCTTAAACTGGACCATTACGGCTACCTGACCATCGTCACCGGCTCCAGCGAGATCGGTCAGGGATCGGAAACCGTGCTGGCCATGATCGCTTCGGAAGAACTTGGAATTCCTCTGCAGCAGATCAGGGTTATCAACACCGATACAGATATAAAACCCTGGGATGTGGGGGTGCACGCATCCCGTACCAGCTTTGTGGCCGGCAATTCCCTGCTGGGAGCCATCCGGTTGCTGAAGGATAAGCTGAATCTCAAAGCAGCCCGGCTCATGGAATGCGAAACAGGGGATTTCCTGTACGAAGCCGGATCTATCCGGGCAGATCAGAAAGAGATCAAAATTGACAAGGTGGTCAGGGAGATGCATTTTGGTTCTCCCAACGAATTGTGTGTGGCGGAATATTTTTATGAACCGCCAAGCAGTTTCCAGGATAAACAGTACATGGGAGATGTTTCCGGCAATTATGCCTTTGCTTCCCAGGTTGCCGAAGTGGAAGTTGATACCTATACGGGGAAGGTAAAGGTATTGAACGTGTATGTCAGCCAGGATGTGGGCAGGGTCCTGAACCCGGTTGGATTGCAGGGGCAGATTGAAGGAGGGTTGGCTATCGGAATAGGGTACGCCCTCACGGAAGAGATGATCTATGAAAAGGGCGTGCTGCAAAACCCCAGTTTCCACGAATACAAGCTGCTTACACCCGTAGATATGCCGGATATCCATTTTTACCCTATCGAGACCCTGGACGAAGCAGGCCCGTATGGTTCCAAAGGAGCGGGGGAGGCTCCCCTGATCCCGTCGGCGGCTGCTATTGCCAATGCCGTGTCCGATGCACTCGGGGTGGAATTTCAGTCACTCCCGCTCACACCTGAAAACGTGTTGCGGGCCTGGAGTGAAAAACGACAACATGAACCTGCAAATTCCCGGAAGGTATGAACTTCAATACAGAAAGCCCAGCCACCAGGGAAGAATTGTTGCAATGCCTTCGCAGGCACCAGTCAGCGGATTTCAGGCTGGCGGCAGGTGGTACGGACCTGCTGATAGAACTGAAAAAATCGGGGCCGGAAGATCTGACCCTGATCAACCTTGGCCGGCTGGAGGATGAGGAGTTTACAGGCATAACGATTCATCCTGCTGAAATCCGGATCGGCGCCCTGGTGACAGCGGCCAGGATCCACAAAGATCCATATATCCACGAACACTTCCCCGTCCTCCACCAGGCAGCCCGGTCACTGGCCTCCGCGCAGATCAGGGAGGTAGCCACCATTGGAGGCAATGTTTGCCAGGCCTCTCCGTCGGGCGATCTCTCCTGTGCCCTGGCAGCCCTGAACGCTACGTGCGAGATCATAGACATGGACGGAAAGATCCGTCACGAAACACTCAGCGGGTTCTTCAGGGGACCCGGGAAGACCTCCCTGCTGAAAAGCGAAGTATTGAAGGGCATTTCCATCCCCGTCAACCAGGATGAAACGCTGATGTCGGGATTCATCAAGATTGGGAAACGATTGGCCATGGAGTGCTCCATTGTTTCCATCGGCTATCACTTCCAGATGAATGCCACCGGAACCGTGATCCAGGCCGGAATTGCCATCGGAGCGGTGGCTCCTACGGTGGTCTTTTGCACTCGGGCTGCCGCCTTTGTGACAGGGAAGAAGGTGAACGACCTCACTGAAGAGGAGCAGCTTCAGGTAGCCGGACTAATCCGGCAAGCCGCCTCTCCGATTGATGACCTTCGTGCCAGCGCCTGGTACCGCAGCGAAGTCCTGTTTAATTCTGCCAGGTCCATTTTTGAAAAAGCTTGAGAGATGAAACACAAGGAGATCCCTGTATATGTAAATCTGGTTTACGAAGACCAGGTCAACAGGCTTGCACAGAATGAAAACCCATACGGGCCCTCTCCGGCAGCCACGGAAGCCATTAAAAGAAATATCCACAAGATATCTCACTACCCTGATGTGGTGTTGACCGAACTAAAAGAGAAGCTGGCAGCCAAACATGAGGTGACTCCCGACGAGATCATCGTGTCCAACGGATCGGGCGCCATCATTGACTACCTGGTGAAACGGATGCTTTCCCACGGGGAGAACATGGTGGTACCCGAAATAACTTTTGTTGCCTATAAGCTTTGTGCAGCCATCTATGACCGGGAATGCAGACTGGCTCCCATGGCAGATTATTCCATCAGTCTTGAAAACGTGGCCCGGTGTTGTGATGAAAAAACCCGGCTGATCTTCCTGGCCAATCCCAACAATCCTACCGGCACCATCTTCACACACGATGAAATTGCGGAATTTCTTCTAAGAATCCCTCCTCAGACCCTTGTTGTGCTTGACGATGCCTACCAGGAATATGTGGATCATCAGCACTATCCCGATTCCATTCAGCTATACAGGAAGCACCCGAATGTGATCATCCTCCACTCCTTCTCAAAGATTTACGGACTGGCCGGCCTACGGATCGGATATGGGATTGCCAGACACCCGATTATCGAGGAGCTGGAAAAAAACCGCCTGCCTTTTATGGTCGGGTCCGTTGCCAATATTGCTGCACTGGCTGCCCTTGACGATAAAGAACACATCAGGGAAAGTGCCCGGAAGAATGCACATGACAGGGAATTTCTTTTTAATGGACTCACCGCGCTGGGATACCATGTTATTCCGTCGCAGGGTAATTTTCTCTTTATTTCCTTTCCCGCCACCGCTGAACGGGATCGGATGTACGACACCCTGTTTGCAAACAAAATGGTGGTCAGAAAAATGGAAGCTTTCGGCCACGACCGTTCTCTTCGCATCAGTCTCGGCAGGCACGAGGACAATATCCGGCTGCTGGAATGTTTGAGGAAGTGATCGGATGATAAAGATGAATCATTTTGTAATTCCGGCGATGTCGTAAGCCAGAAGGATATTTCCGTGGCGAATTATTAGCGTACCACCGCCCCGTTGATTGTTCCATCATCGGGGGAGATGAAATAGAGCGATCCATCCGGATTCTCTGCCATCAGGATCATCCCCTGCGATTCGATCCCCCTCAGTTTTCTGGGGGCCAGGTTGACCAGGATGGAAACCCGTTTGCCGATGATCTCTTCCGGTTTGAAATATTGTGCGATCCCTGAAACGACTGTCCGCCGGTCGATGCCGGTGTCGACCTTCAGCTTCAGCAGTTTATCGGTGTTGGGGACGATCTCGACCTCCAGGATGGTGCCGGCCCGGATATCGAGTTTGGTGAAATCGTCGTATAGAATTTCCGGTAGAGCCGCCATGAATGGCGGCTGTACTGCGGGCGAATCGCCGGCCTGAGCCGCCATGAATGGCGGCTGTACATCCCGTGTAGCGTGCAGTTTTTGGATCTGGGTGCCGATCGTTTTGTCGTCGATTTTCTGGAAGAGGAGCTCCGCTTTATTCAGCCGGTGACCGGCTGTGAGCCAGTTCAGCAGGGTGGCATCGTTCCAGGTGTAATCGGGGAGGTTGAGCATCCGGCGGATCTTGGCTGCAGTAAAGGGCAGAAAGGGTTCAGCTACGATCGAAAGCTGGGCACAGATCTGGAGAGAGGTGTTCAGGATCGTGCCCACACGGCCCGGATCTGCTTCAAAGAGTTTCCAGGGCTCACTGTCGGTCAGGTATTTATTCCCCAGCCTGGCCAGGTTCATCATGCCGGTAAGGCCTTCCCGGAACCTGAAATGGTGCAGGCTGTCGGCGATTCGCCCGGGGAACTGTTTCATTTCATCCATGGTGGCCTGGTCCAGGTCGTCC
>QYQJ01000089.1 GCA_007280875.1 Bacteroidota bacterium | reverse complement strand
CCTCCGGGCAAAAGTGTTGTTTCATTGTCTGGTTTCTCATGGCCGTAAATCCGGGGAACTCATGGCAGAGTATTTTTCCAATACGCCGGGATCCAATGCCAGTAGTCTCGGCTTTTACATTACCGGTGAAACGTATATTGGCAATCATGGTTTATCCCTTGCTCTCGACGGCATCGAAAAGGGGATCAACGACAATGCACGCGAACGTGCCATTGTCATTCATGGCGCTGATTATGTCTCAGCTGACTTTATCAGGAAATATGGCAGGCTTGGCCGTAGCCTTGGCTGCCCGGCAATACCTGAAGAACTGAAAAAAGAGATCATCGAGACCATAAAAAGTGGTTCCTGTTTGTTTATTTACAGACCATCCGAAAGTTACATGTCTAACTCACAGATTATCAGTAAAATTGTATCTGTCAAAAAGGGATAATGTTGAATTTTCCTGTTTCTGGTTTTTGATTTAAGGCTTTTGACACCATTTCGTCCCGATGATAAACGTCTTTTCTGAACTGTATCCGGCCATTCCCGTCAGTCCAGGCTGTCAGGTAAATCAATACGACATCCACCGGTTTTCTCAGGCGTACCGTTTGCTCCGTTTCCTGATGCATGGCACTGCGAATTTTTGCAGGCGACCATTCCGGGATGTCTGATAATAACAACACAGCGAGTTCAAATGGCTTTTCCACCCTAACACAACCTGAACTGATCGCTCTGTCGTCACGGGCAAAATATCCCCTGGAAGGGGTATCGTGAATATATATATCGTACATATTCGGGAACATAAATTTAACTCTGCCAAGCGCATTTTCGGGTCCGGAACCCTGCCGTACCATATAGGGGAAATTGTTTTTCGATATCTTCGACCAGTCAATGTCACCGTAAGCGATCTCCAAACCATCCTGCCTGAGCAGTTTCATGTTCTTCTTTACAAGGTATTCGGGTCCCTTTAGCAGTTCAGGAATCACGTCATTTTGCAATATCGTAGGGGGTACGGTCCAGGTTGGATTAAAAACAATATAGGTCATCCGCTCATTAAAAACAGGCGTTTCACGATAATTTTTGCCTACGATTGCCCTCATCGAAACCAGGGTATCCTCTCCCTCTATGAGATCGAGCTCGAAATTGGCAATGTTTATGATAATGTATTTCTCCGTCACCTTTAATGGAAGCCATCTGAGCCTCTCCATATTTACCTTCAACTGGTCGATAAGCTTGTCGGGTTTGTTGTTTAAGGCCTCCAGCGTTCCTTTGCCAATCACGCCGTCGGAGTTTAAGCCCCAATCGGCCTGAAATAGTTGTACCTGTTTTTCAAGCTCCTCATCATAGATGATGGAAAGACTGTCGCATAGCTGATATCTCAGCTTCATCAGTCTTTCCCTGATTTTCGGAAGCAATTGATTGATTTCGCCGGGTTTAATCGACGTATCGGAGCGTATAGCCGGCCATGGTTGCCCGCTTAGCACAAGGAAGAACGCAAGTTCATCTTTCATCATCCAGTAAGAACGATCATGGGGAGCGAGCAGATTAAGGCTGTTGGCCACATCGTTGGCTGCCAGCGCCTCTTCCAATTTCAGGTCGAGTTGCATTTCCGGTTCTTTGCGTTGCATTTTCCAGTTGGCGCCCTCTTTTTCAGGATCAACCTTGCCATAATAGAGTTGAAAACCCAACAACATAAATGCATCCGTTAGCAACACATCCAGTTTCATCATGTCATCGTTATCCATTGGGATAAAAGGCACAATCTTATCTACATATTTTTCAATCAAATGCAAGTGGTAATCAGTTGGTTGCAAGCCTTGCCGGTCAACCTGGCGAATATAATTCAACAGTACATATCCATTATTGCCAAGTGTACTATCATCAATCCAGGCAGGAGTATAAATTCTCTTCAAATAAAACCGTTGCAATACATTCCATGAATAAAGGGATTCGTTATCAATCTCATAATGCATGGATGGAGTCGTGTAATCAATGAATTGCCTGATGTTCACGGGAAATTCACCAGCCCATGAAGCCATTGTTGTCAGCAGAACCAGTACTGAAATAGTTATCCTTTTCATTCGTCAATACCGGACCTTTAACGCAATGTCGCCTAAGGATTTAACCTCCTCCCGATTCGCAAACATTGCCCGGCCTTTTTTAGAAATCACCTGCCAGGCAATTTCGCTTGTAATATCATCTACTAAATCATCGCAAGCAATGAATAAATCACCTCTGCCTTCCTTAACTGCCCGAGAAATCTCTGCTAAACCGGTAATGGCCTTTCCTTGCCCGACTGCCTCCTGCATTTCCATGATAGCATCATCCCTCTCTTGCTTTTGTACTGCATGAACAATTGGCCATGCTTCAGCAACTATGGTTTGATTTGCCGTGTCGTTGTAATTTATACGGACGTATCCATAATACATGGAAGGCATGTCGGCAACCTGCATCAAACGACTGTAATTGTCTTCCGTACAAATTACTACACATCTCAATGTTGTTTTATTATACACTTTCACCATTGCTTTGTCCACATTATTCAAAAATTCACGAACCATATTATCTACTTGCTTGCCATCGCTTAGTTTATTGTGGTCGGTTAAAAAATGTGGGTTTCTGGCAAAAGGGAAATCATCATTCCTGATTTCTCCGGCAATCGTATCATTAATGGCATGAAACAACTTAACACCCGACTGAGACAGTAAGAGAATAAGATACTCTTCCATCCGGTTAAAGTCTTTAATTAAAGGTTTAACAGCAAAATTTTCTGCTACATGAACCGTATTCTGCGGGGTCGGCCAAACTGATTTTACGATCTCTTTTGTTGATTCGGATAGAAAAATATGCAAACTGTCCAGATTACTGTTTATATCTATTTCACTTTCCAGATCGCCAAATTTTTCAATTAAACTACTGGCAGACCGTTTGCCAAATTCCTTAATCACTCGCGCCTGTGCCTCTTTTAGTAAATTTTTAAGTACGATAGCATCTTGCAGATTATCGGGATGTGTTCTGTGTGTGTTCATTGAAATCGTCACACAGGGGCTGCTTTTTTCAGAAGCAAGTTTTTCTATTTTTTCTTTTTTCATAAGTAAGTTGATTACATAGAACGGATTCCAGTGTTAGGTCACTTCTTCATCCTGGAGGCTGCAAGGCCCAGGAAAAATCCGACCACTATCCCGATTGCCAGGCTAATCAGAATCTGTCCCCAATTCCAAGGGTTGTTTCCTATTGTCACGCTGCCATGCATCATTCCCCGGTCATTTTCACAAGCCACTGAGATGACTATAATCAGGATCAAACTGATGGCTTTTGTGATTGTCGTTGTGATTGTTTTTGTGTTCATCGAATCTATTTTTTAGTTAATTGTATTGAAAAATCAAGGATCAAAAGTATGTTCCATTCCTGCTTTCCATGGTCAGTCTTGCCATGAGATAACTGACCACCGACTCAGCACCCTGATTAAGGTTCACATGTGTCTCTTCCAGTCCGTCATAACAACCGCCTGTACATGGATTATAAATAATCTGATGCAACCGGTTGTTCCCTAAAAACCAGTTAAATGCTGTTTCCATTTTCAGCCGATAGTCTTCGTCTTTAAATATGTCGTAAAACTTGCTTAATGTCATAATGGTACAGGCAACATCAATAGGTTGTTCGCCAAAATGTCCTGCGACCTGTCCCTTTTGAAGCCAGTTCTTATTGGAGATTACTTCTATCCCGTTTTCATTAAAAATTTGCGACAACAGAAAATCAAACGACGATCTGGCGATCTCTTTATAGATGGTTTCTCCGGTAAGCAACCAGGCATATAGCATCGCTTCAGGTAATATGCTGTTGGCATAGGTAAGATACCCTTCAAACCATTCCCATGCCGGATTCGATTCGTGCCTGTACATCTGAACCAACCGGTCGGCAAATGTTTTTATTAGGATACGATGTGGTGAAGACTTTTTGCCGATAGTATAGTAAAACAGCCCTTTTATTGCGAAAGCCATCGCCCGTGTGGAACGAACCATTCCTATCCGAAGAAGTGATCTTTCAATCATTGCGTCGGCCTCTGATATAAGAGTTCCGGGTAACAGGCCTTTTAATGATCCAATATATCCTAAAGCCCAGATAGCTCTTCCATTGGCATCGTCCAGATTTACAGCCTCGTTTTGAATGGTCGATTCATTATTCTTACCGATATAATTTAAAAAGTCGCCGTTGGGTTGTAAACACCGTTTGATAAAGCCGAGATACTTCTGTATATCATGGATAACCCCTTTATTGCCAGTAAGTTTGAAATACATACCCAAAGCGATCATCGCCCTTGCATTATCATCAAGGGTATAGCCGGAACTGAGATCGGGTTGATTGATTTTTGAAAACTGAATGATCCCGGTATGGGTTGTCATTTTTTTCAGGTGATCAAGGTTGATGGCCGGAAGCTTATATTGTAATGAAATTTTTTTCCTGGTCATTTTTTCGAACAACATGGCGTGTGCCACCGCCGAATTTTCCCAGGAGGTGGAGACGATTTTCTCCAGCGTATTTGTACTCATACTCCTTCGCAAAGGATTGTCTTTGAGCAACCGGATAACGCCATCAGTCAATTGTTGTGCATTGCGAAAATCAAAAATGATTCCTGTATCCTTTGTCAATACCTCCCTGGCATGCGGAATGGGCGTAGAAATGATGGGGCAGGCGCAACTCATGGCATAAACGAAGGTGCCGCTTACAGCCTGGTTTGGATCGTTGGATGTAAAGAGATAAATGTCTGTTAGTTGCAAATATTCGAGCAAAACCGGCAATTCAAGGAAATCATTTATAAATAGTACATGATTTTGAAGTGCATATTTTTTTACCTTTCGCATGAGGCTTTCCCGGTACTTTTCTCCTTCGTTCTTTTTGACTTCCGGATGTGTTTTACCTAAGATCAGAAATACTACGTTAGGGAATTGCTTAACAATGACAGGCAATGCATCAAGGGTAGTCTCAATGCTCTTTCCGGAACTAAGTAAACCAAAAGTGGTCAAAACTTTCCGGTCCTTGAGTCCATATTTCGACTTTAAATGCCTTTTGCTTAAATGGGGGACTAAATGTGTGCCGTGTGCGATAACTGATATTTTTTGCGGTGGCAAATTATAATCAGTGGTTAAAATCCCGGCGGAAGTATGGGTCATGACGATGACTGATTCACAGGCAGCCGCGATGCTGATTATTTTTGTTTTCAACGATTCATCCGGATGAGGTAATACCGTATGAAAAACAATGATGACCGGCTCTGAAAGTCTTTGTAAAAATTTCAAAAATGCTTGTTCCTGCTCTTTGAAAAAACCAAACTCATGCTGGAACACGACAATTTTGACTTGCTTTTCGTCATGAATCGTCCGTGCCAGTTTCTCATATTCGGTAGCAACCGATGTTTTAAGGACATGGTTTACTTCATCGGAATAAGAATAATTTACATCTCCTGATTCCAAGGCACAGACTTTTATAGAAAAGGAATTATCGAATTTATTATTCAGTGCCTTGATCAGATCCTGGGAATAGGTTGCGATCCCGCATACTCTCGGTGGATATGAGGTGATAAACAAAATTTCCGGTAAACTCCAGGAAGCTGTCTTACTTTTCATCTCGGATCGTAGAAGTTATTAATTCTGCCAACAATGCGGATAAACTCACAGAAGCACAGGCAATACGTGTATCTGCCGCTCCATAATAGATGAACAAGGTATTTCCAAACAATGCGGTCCCTGTGGGAAAAACTACATTATTGACCTCCCCTTTTAATTCCCATTCGTATTCGGGTGAGAACAAAGGAAATGGCAACCTGGAAATTTCTATTAAGGGATTATTTAAATCCAGCAAGGCGGCACAGGCAGAATAAACATTTCCGTAGCTGGTCTTTCCCACACCATGATAAATCAGCAGCCATCCGTATTCTGTTTCAATGGGAGGGCAGCCACCGCCAATGTAATTGGATTCATGCTTATAAACAGGGTCGAGCACGATATGCTCCTCAAGGTTAAGAAAGTAATTTTCCCAAAAAATGTTCGTGAGATCCTTTAAGCTGTTTATTGAAACTATCTGAATGCCGGGCCTGATCCGGTGAAGAAATACCAATTTGCCATTAATCCTGCGGGGGAATAAAATTACATTTTTATCCCACAACATCATTTTTTTTTCAGGATCTGCTTTCTGATAGTAAAACTTATAATTACGGTAATACTTTTTATTTACTTTACCGGCAGATTCAGCAAGGGATACGAATTTTGAATAGGTAATGGGAGGAACAATGAGTCCCTGCTTTTCAAAATGCCATAAATCTTTTGAAGTTGCTAACGCGCCCCGGGCATTTATACCATCATAGCCGGTATAGGTCATATAAAACAGGCTGTTAATCTTTACGATTCGTGCATCTTCAACACCCTGCGTTTCATAGTCGAATTCGGGAACCATGAAAGGCTTATCCCACCGTTCGGCAAGGGTCAACGGGCCATCCAGCCTGCAATAACCTATGGTCGAATGATTTCCCTTACTCACAGCCCGGTAAAAGATATGTACGCTGTCGCCTTCCCTTATTACTGCCGGATTTAGTACACCTTCGTTTTCAAATTCAAGATCTGTTTTATCTAAAATAATGCCTTCTTTTTTAACCTTTATCATGTAGCTTTCTTTGTTACTTTTTTGAAAAGTTCTTTAACTTTTACTATTGGGGGCATCGTATCGCCCAATAAAAATCCCCAGGGTTTTAATGGTTCAATATGGTCGAAAATGAGCTTAATAACTGCGAGCAGCGGCAAGGAAAGAAACATCCCGGGGATGCCCCATAAAGCATTCCCGGCAAGTGCAAAAAGAGCATTGATTTTTACTTTTGACGCAACAATCTTGGGAACGATGTAGTTATTGTCTATTAGTTGGATACAGTAATAGGCTGCCAGAACGTAAAAGGCGTACCAGCCTGTCGGTTTGGTGGCCAGGGCAATCATCATGGGTAATGCTACAGCCGTAAGTCCTCCGATGTATGGAATAATGTTGAGAAAAGCGCCAATAACTCCGAGCAGGATCGCATAATCAATTCCAATGATTAAAAGAGCCACGGAATTCAGTGTTGCCATGATGACCAATTCGATGACCAGTCCTATCAGATAGCGCTGAATAACAGTTTTAGTCTTGGTAACAATCTCGCTGACCTTGCTATGGTGGCTTGTGGGAAAGAGCCTGTGTATAAAATCAAGCAAGAGGGGTTTGTAAAATAATAGCAAAAAGATGTAAACGGGAATTAAAAACATGATGACTATCCCGCTACCGATAGTGACCAGCGTTTTCCCCATGGTACTGCTGAGTTTAGTGATGAGTTCACCTTTGGTTGTAGCAATCCACTCATGGATCTTCCATTGGTTTATGTCAAAATAACCGGAAGTCCAGTGGATGGCCTGGTTGAGCATCAAGGTAAAGTTATCGACCAGTGCCGGCCATGATTCGCTAAATTTGCTTAGCCGGGAAAATAAAAGAACTCCAACCGCAGCCAGGACCACAATGGTAAGGAACAATGTGATCACAATAGCTACTACCCTGTTAATTCTTATCCTTATAAAAAAATTTACAACCGGATTTAGTAAAATGGCAATAAGGATTGCAAAAACCAGAGGAATAATGAGGGACTTCGCAATGTACAACCCCGTTAGTAAAGCAAATACGCCAATCAAAAGAAAAACTACCTTTATGTATAATGGTAATTTTAATTCTTTATCTATCATAGCTTTGGTGGATTCATTTACTGTTTATTCGTATCCGTTTTTTATCACGGTTAAAATCATTTTGAACCGCCCGTTTGGATTTACGAAGTTCGGCGCATGAGCAGGTATTACGATTGACTGACCTGTTAACAGAATATTAGATACCCCGCTGATTACGATTTCCGCTTTCCCGTCAATGACCTGGACAAAGGTGTCAAAGGGAGTGGTTTTTTCGGAAAGGCCTTCCCCGCTGTCAAATGACATGATGCTGATATTCCCGGTCGATTTTTTCAGAATCGTTGTAATGACGACCGAATTGGGAACATACTCAATAATTTCTACTGTGATGTGCGCAGCTGATTTTTCAATTTCAATATCATCCATTGTATTTGATTTTAAATTCAATGCAAATACAAAGGTCCCTCTTTGGATTCTGGGAAGCGTTACACAATTAAAGGAAATAGTTACATCATTCACACATCCTCCAATGTGCTGCGCCTTTTGTGCTTAAGGTCCTTGAAGTGAGATGGGGTAAGCCCGGTCATTTTTTTAAACTGGTTTGACAGATGGGCTACGCTGCTGTAGTGCAGTTTATAGGCAATTTCGGAAAGATTGAGTTCATCATACACAAGAAGTTCCTTTACTTTCTCAATTTTATGGGCCAGGTAAAATTTCTCAATGGTCGTCCCTTTTACTATTGAGAAAAGGTTTGAAAGGTAGGTGTAATCTTGATTGAGCCTGTCGCTCAGGAAATCGGAAAGGTTTATTTTGATCTGGTCATCATTGTAATGGACCAGTTCAATGATAATCGTTTTAATTTTCTCAACGAGCATGCTTTTCTTATCATCCATCAACTCCAGGCCACTCGTTCTAAGGGCAACATCCAGAAGGTTTAGCTGCTCAGTTGAAATGTCTTCAAAAATCTCGGCTTCACCCAAATCAACTGTAATGTAGTGCAACCCAAGCTTCTTCAGTTCGGATTTCACCACCATTTTGCATCGGATGCAAACCATATTCTTGATATAGATCTTCAATCCATATAATATTTAAGTTTTTATTAAATCAATGGATTATATCCGAATCCTGATCCAAAGGTATGAAATTAATGCATCGATATATAAAAGGTGTTTTTACTTTGAAATGATTGGGGAATAATAATATGCAGGATATCGGTTTAAAGCAAAAATAACCAGTAAACAACCAAGAAAATCCCGAAAAACTGAGGGAATATTGTCCGTAAGTGGTAAAGGGAGTGATCTTAGCCTCTTTTGCCAGATTGCCTGGGGTGTGGGAGCAACAGGATTCGAACCTGTGACCCTCTGCTTGTAAGGCAGATGCTCTGAACCAGCTGAGCTATGCTCCCGAAAGAGGCTGCAAAATTACTATTTTTCAGTAAATTTTGAATATTGAAATTTGATCATTATTTGTTATTTGGAATTTATGATTTGATGCTTTTAAAAGGGGTACCCGATCCCGAAATTCCAGATGATATCCTTCAGCTGGAGTTTGCTGAAGTACCATTTGTCATTTCCCGGCAGGGAAGGAACCCAGATGGGAATTGCCGGGTCCAGCCGGAAGATGAAGAAATTGAAGTCGAACCGGAACCCGATCCCGACATCCATCCCCAGCTGCCCCAGAAAGGAATCAAAATGGAAGGTCCCTCCTGGGAGATCGGGCGAATCATTGAGAAGCCATACATTCCCGATATCTGTAAAGAGTGCTCCCTTGAAGAAGCTATAGATCGGAAACCGGTATTCCACCTGTAACTGGAGTTGAAGATCTCCCAGCTGACCGAAATTCTGACTGACGGTGTCGTTGTGGAAGGAGCCCGGTCCCAGATCTCCCATCCGCCAGCCACGCATATCGTTTGCTCCCCCGGCAATAAAAGCTTTTTCGAATGGGAGCACGGAAGAGTTCCCGTAGGGGATCCCGATACCCCCATAAAACCTGTAGACAAGCGAAAAGCCCTTACCGAACTGATTATAGAACCGGAAGTCGAGATCGGGCCTTACATATTGAGCGTACTGAATGTTGAACAGGGTATACATTCCCAGGTCGTTTTTTGGAGCCCTGAACAGGTTGTCGATGCCGTACAGGAGATTCCCGGCCGTTTCAAAATTGGAACGTATATAAAAGAAATTGCGCTGTTTCGATACATTCTGGTTGCTGAAGGTCAGGGTGTATTTCAAACCGGCGATCATGTGATCGGTATACTGGTTTTTAAATCGCTTATCTTTCAGGGAATCAAGTTTGGCGGTAAACTCGGGACTGGGAAATACCTTAACAAGCATGAGTTCAATGGGATTGAGCGTATGGGATAGTTTTGAATTCTGGATCCAGGTATACCCGAAGGAACCATTGGCAATATGCCGGTTGTAGTCAGGATCCTTTTTCTGCTGGAAATTGTAACCGATCGTCAGCGTAGTTTTGGGTTTAAACGATTTAGGCAGCTTCTCCTGCCTGATAGGAATCAGGAATTGGGGAAAAGTGATGCTGGCATTCCCACCAAACTCCAGGGTGTTCAGGAGCCCTCCCTGGCCTCCGCCGGCCTGCATCTGGGCAGAGGCGCTCAGCGTCACCTTGAACAGTTGGGCTCCATGAAAGATATTCCGGTTCTGATACCCGACGTTGGCAGCCACACCCAGAGCCCCGGCCGAATTGGTCCCATCCGTGCTCCAGCTGATTGACTGGGAAGAGGCCTTGGCCAGTTTGATCTGGCAGTCAAGCTGATCGGGCCACTCCTTCCGTTCATATGGCTTCAGCCTGGCATCTTCAAAATCAATGTTGATGAACTTGAAATTCTGCAGTCCCGAAAGACGTGAATAGGTCTGATCGATATCTTTCAGATTGTACCAGGTGTTGGGTTCAATCATGACATTCTGGGTGATAATCCGCTGCCGGAGCTTGCTTTTTGAGTGATAGAGGAAGTAATAGGTGATCGATTTTCGCCCCTTGAACGGATCATTATAGGTTTTTACCACCGTATCATTCACGATCGTGTCCCTCCTCTGGTAATCAAACTGGGGGAACAGGTAAACATGATGAACCTTGTATCTCCGGTGGCTGGACTCCATGACCATTCCGAACTCCTCCAGGCAGGGGACCACAGGATTGAGAATCTCCACCGTGATATCCATCTGACGTGTATTCAACGTGCTGTCGACCTGAAAAACAATATAATTGGAGGTGAATCGATAGTAGCCATGGTTGACCAGTGCGGTGGTGATCCGGGTTCGTTCCTCATCCAGGGTATAGGCATTGTAATTGCCGTTTCGGGTGATCAGGCATTTGGAAGAGTCGAGGAAGACGAATGAGGCCATTACACTGTCGGTGATGGACCAGGTGAGGTTCCTGATCGTGTATGGCCGGGTGGTTTGAATCCGGTAAATGACCCAGGCTTTTTTCTTTTTGTACCGGATGGTATCGGAGAGGGTGGAGTTGAAGTAACCTATGTTGTTCAGATACAGTCCCATTTGTTTCAGGCTGATGGAGACCAGACCGGTGTCGAGAATCACCGGTGCCGACCCGATCTTGGTGCGGAGCCATCGTTTAAACTTTGTATCTTTTCCTTTGGCTCCTATAGTATAGATCGCATTTCCGGTTCTGAAAAGTCCCAGAAAATTATGGTTGGGAGTTTGCTGGTAATATCCGGCCAGTGCATCCGTGGAGACCTTCTTCGTGTTGATCTCTATTTTGTTCTTTACCAGCAGGTATTCCCCTTCAGTGAGATATTTTGTCATATTGCAGGCTCCCAGGAAAAGGAATCCGCAAACAATCAGAGAAAGAGGCTGTAGGTTCTTCGCAGTCAAATGCAAGGAATTGGTCACGGCAAAGGTAATGATTCGCTGGTTGAATCCTTTATTTCGGAAGAAGTCCGAAAATCTTCTTCATGGTTTTGTGGAACTTATGAATGATTTTCACCGGCTCTGCCCACATGAAGATACACTGACCGGTGACCAGTCTGACACCCGCTTCCCGTGCTATTTTCACCGCTTCCGGAGTATCTGACATCTGCTGGATCCAGATGTGGTCGATTCCTTTGGCAATCGCTTCCATGACCAGTTTCTCCGTCCACTTCCTGGAGGTCAGGATCAGCAGGTGCTTCACCTCTTCGGGTAGTTCGGAGAGCTGCGAATAAACCTGAAGGTCATCTATTTTATCGGCATTCGGATTCACCGGGTAGAGTTCATATCCGCGTTCTTTCAGCTCGTTGAATACCTGGTAACCGAATTTCTGTGGATTTCGTGATACCCCGGCAATAGCTATCTTACGAGCTTCGAGAAATTGCTTGATATCGGCTAGAGTTGCTTTGGGTGTTTTCATGGTTTGTTTATTTTGGAAAGGTTAAATCGTTTGGGATGGCGGGCGGTTTTGTCCCGGTAAAAATCCTGAATAAACGAAAGATCTTTCTGATAATCTCCCGTAGGATGAAATACCGGACCAATTCCCCCGGTTTTGTTTCCATAATCGATGAAGGAGAGCGCAAGGGGTACCCGGGCCTCCATCGCGATGAGGTAAAATCCCTTTTTCCAATGATCCACCCGCTTCCGGGTCCCTTCGGGTGTGATCACTACAACCAGGTCGTCATAGGTGTTAAATAGATCGACCAGCTGCGTCACCATAGTGCTTTTATATTTTCCCCGGTCGACCGGAAGTCCGCCGAGTTTTTTCAGGAGCCATCCCAAGGGGAAAAAGAAGACCTCTTTTTTAATCAAAAACCGGATATTTACCTTGATAGCCCAGAAGGTGAGCCTGCCAACTACAAAGTCCCAGTAGCTGGTATGCGGAGCAGAGACGACCACTGCTTTCCTGACGCCTTCCGGCAGGGCGCCATTGGTATTCCATCCGAACAGCCGGAGAATCATTCTGGATAGCCACCTATCCATGCTTCAGGTTTTCTGCAAAGTCAGGGGATATGTAATTATCTATATGCAGGCATACATCCGTTGAAAAGTCGATAGCCAGCAGGATGATCGATTTCCACTCCGGTTCGCTCTGCGGAAGTGGGTTTGCCGCGGGGCGACCGGCAAGGGAATAGATCAGTCCGGCATTGAAGGCATCACCGGCTCCGATGGTACTCACCGGACAAATCTCCGGAACAGGGATAGACAGGTGGATGTCCGGTGTAATCACCTCCACGCCGGCATCGCTTTTAGTGTAGATCAGGGTTTTGCCTCCGTGTGCGATCACCTGTTCATATGCACCTGCTGCGTCACTCACCTCGAAGATGTGCATGAAATCTCCGGCTGATCCACGGGTGATCTGGGAAATGGCAATGTTTTCGTTAATCCAGGGACGAAAATTAGGCAGCTGTTTCAGATAAGGTGTCCTGAAATTCGGGTCGTAAACCAGGAATGCTCCGTGTTCCCTGGCATGTGTCAGGAAGTCCCAGAGCGGATTCCTCACTTCGGGCGAAATGGAGTAGAAGGACCCGAACAATACGATATCACCGGTCTCAGCCTGTGGCAGCGGGCGGAGCAGTCGTGTTTCGGGAAAATTCCTGTAAAAGGAATAACTGGCATTCCGTTTTTCATCCAGAAACGCGAGGGAGATAGCAGTCTGTCCATCGGAAAAGCGTTCCACATAACGGGTATCTATCCCGTCTGACTCCAGCGATGCCAGGATCAGGTCTCCGGCCGCATCCAGCCCTAAATCACTGATAAAGACCGGCTTCAAGCCGGTCCTTCCAAGTGATACTGCAGTATTCAGCATCGATCCCCCCGGCCTGGCGGCAACGGGTTGATTGTCCCGGAAAATGATGTCGAAAACGGTTTCGCCGATGCAGAAAATTTGCTTCATCAATATTCGATATCCAGATCGAGTTGTTCTTTGAGCTTATTCAATTCCGGATTTTTATCAGCCATCTTTTCGAACTTCTCCTTATCGGTATAGGGTTTTTGTTCTTTCTGATTCTCCTGGACACGAATCAGCAGGGAAATCTGATAATTATCAAGTGCCTGTTTGAGGAATTCCAGCAGCTCACCACGCTTTTGGTTCAGCTCCTCCTCCAGAATACGGTTGTCAATCTCGAATTCGATCTGCCATGCCTCTTTCAGAACCGGATCACGGGAGGTAAGGGTGGTGGAGAGATGCGGATAATCGGTCTGGAGTCCCGCTGCAAAGACCTTCCACTGCTTTCTGAGATGTTCTTCCGAAAAATCAGAAGCCGAATTGTTCTGTGGCTGATCATCTGATGTTTCAGGTGATTTTTTTTCCGGTTTTACACCGGCTTTGATAGAGGTGGTGCCCGGGAGATCCGGTATCCGGTATCCGGGATCAGAGGCTGACCGAACCGGTTTTGGTCTCGGGGGAGTTTCAGCCTGGATTTCCTGGCCGAGGGTACACATCTGCATTAAGGCCAGTTCCAGATGGAGGCGTTTGTTGTTGCTGATCCGGTAATTGAGGTCACACCGGTTGTTCACATCCAGAATCTTGAGCAGCAGTCCGGCATCACATACATTTGCCTGCGCCAGGTATCGCTGACGGATATTTGGGGCAGTCTCCAGCAACTTCACTGTTTCAGCATCTTTGCAAACTAGTAAATTCCGGATGTGCTCCCCGAAGCCGATCAGAAAATGCTGTCCGTCGAATCCCTTCTCCAGGATCTCGTTGAGGATCAGCAATACGCCGGGAGCATCCTGTTGCAGTATCTTTTCCGTGATCCGGAAGTAATACTCATAATCCAGGACATTGAGGTTTTCGAGTACCGTTTCGTAGGTGAGTTCCTGTCCGGCAAAACTCACCAGCTGATCAAAGATGGAGAGGGCATCCCGCATAGCTCCGTCGGCCTTCTGGGCGATGATGTGCAGGGCATCTTCTTCCGCTATGATCTGTTCCTGCCCGGCCACGTAGTGCAGGTGTCCGGCGATGTCATCGACGGAGATCCGCCGGAAATCAAAAATCTGGCAGCGGGAAAGAATGGTCGGGATGATCTTGTGTTTTTCCGTTGTGGCAAGGATAAATTTGGCATAGGCCGGCGGTTCCTCCAGGGTTTTCAAGAAGGCGTTGAAGGCCGATGCGGAGAGCATATGGACTTCATCGATGATATAAACTTTGTATTTACCCATCTGGGGAGGGATCCTGACCTGGTCGACCAGGGTCCGGATATCGTCGACCGAGTTGTTGGAAGCCCCATCGAGTTCGTAGATGTTGAACGATGCATTTTCATTGAAGGAGATGCAGGAGGAACAGGCATCGCATGCATCTGCCCGCGGGGAGAGGTTGTCGCAGTTGATGGTTTTGGCCAGGATCCGGGCACAGGTTGTCTTTCCAACGCCTCTCGGACCGCAGAACAGAAATGCCTGGGCCAGCTGGTTGTGCAGGATGGCGTTGCGCAGGGTGTTGGTGATGGAGGGTTGCCCCACGACGGTATCGAAGGTTTGCGGTCGATATTTCCGGGCCGAAACAATAAAGTTTTGCATGGTTTTTTAATCGGTCAAACGGGCACTCAAAAGTACGAAAGTTTTTGTTTTTTGTGTAATTTGGCTCATTCAACCCGTGGTTCAGTGCTCCTGATCTATACATCTTCGGTCCCTGATCGTTTGAGGTACATCGCCCGGCTCCTTTTTGAGGAGATCAGCGGACTTTCTGTCACGTTCACCCAGTCGGAAGAGGCGTTTCGCTCCTTCGAAGGGCCCAAACTGGCTTATTCGAAAGAACCTCCCGGCGAAGGGATGTTCATGGAGGCATCGGGCCTGTTATTTGAGCAGGAGATCTTTCCTCATGATATTCCTGTGCACCGGTATGGTGATCTTCCTATCCTCTTTGAATCATCCAAAGCTGCAGAGGGGTTCCCGTTCGATCTGCTGGCAGCCTCGTTTTACCTGGTCACCCGATATGAAGAGTATCTGGCTACCCGGTATGATCAGTTCGGCAGGTTCCCGGCCTCCTCCAGTCTGGCCTTCCTGTGCGGATTCCTGGACCAGCCGGTGGTAAACTGCTGGCTGAAACTCTTCCTCGACCGATTGCGCGATTACTACCCCGCGCTGATGACTAGGCAGGAGCCTTACAGGTATCTGCCAACCATCGACATCGACCATGCCTATGCATACCGGTACCGGCCCTTTCACCGAACCCTGGGAGGAGTGGTTCGCTCTCTGTCGCATGGCAGGATTTCGGAGGTGTTGGAGCGGTTCAGGGTGCTTGGCGGACTTTCCCACGATCCGTTTGACACCTATTCTTTTTTCAGGGAGCTTCACGAACAGCATCAGCTTTCCACCCACTGTTTTGTCCTTTTTGCCGATTACGGAAGGAATGACAACAACATCCCGGTGAACAGCAAGGGGATGCAGGATCTGATCCGGTCGCTCGGGCAGTGGTCGGAAATTGGTGTCCATCCTTCCCTTTCCTCCTCGAAACATCCTTCCCTTTTACAGAAGGAGATCGAGGGACTGGAGGCGGCAGCAGGTAAGGGAATCACGTGCAGCCGCCAGCATTTTCTGAAGTTTTCTTTTCCCTCGACATTCCGCCGGCTGGCGGAACTGGGCATTCGTGATGACTATTCTATGGGATACGCGTCTCATCCCGGCTTTCGGGCCGGAATTGCCCATCCTTTCCGGTTTTTTGATCTTAAACATAATATAGAGAGTGACCTTCGCATCCATCCGATTCCGGTCATGGATGTCACCTTCCGTGATTATCTTCGTCTTACACCCGGGGAGAGCATGGAGCAAATAAAACAAATCATCCGGCAGATTCGTTTCTATAATGGTCAGTTCATCAGTCTCTGGCATAACGAAAGCCTTTCCGATTCGGGAAGGTGGAAGGGCTGGCGCTGGCTCTATGAGGAGGTGGTGAAGGAGGCGGCAGGGTAATGAGGAATGAAGAATGAGGAATGAAGAATGAGGAATACGAAATACGAAAGACGAAATACAGAGCAGATTCAAAAATCCAGTATCCGGTATCCGGTATCCGGGATTCTGTTCAAACGATATGATCAAATACGTAACACATAGCCAGATCGACAAAGCCCGCTGGGATCACTGCATCAGGCAGTCGGTCAACTCGCTGGTTTATGGATTTTCCTGGTACCTCGACCGGGTCTCACCGGGGTGGGATGGCCTGGTGGAGAATGATTACCGGAGTGTATTTCCTCTGACATGCAGGAGAAAATATGGGATTCATTACCTGTCGCAGCCCTTTTTTACGCAACAACTCGGACTCTTTTCGACCGGTTTGCTCTCTCCGGATCTGGTTGCCCGTTTCCTGGAGGCGATCCCGAAGAAATTCAAACTGGCAGAGATCCATCTGAATTCCATGAACAAGGTCACTCCGGGGCAATTCAATGTGATGTCCCGTCTGAATCACGAACTGGAACTAATGTATACCTATGAGGATGTGAGTAAGAACTATTCTCAGAATACCCGTCGTAACATCAGGAAAGCGCTGGATGCCGGGGTGGATGTAAGAAAGAGGATCTCGGCCGATGAGCTGATCACCCTGTTCCGGAGCAACTTTGGGCGGCGTGAGCGGAACATGAGATATCGTGACTACATTACGATCGAACGACTGATCCGGTACAGCCTGACCCAGGCTTCAGGGATCCTCCTGGGAGCGGGAAACAGGAAAGACCACCTGGATGCAGGAGCTTTCTTCCTGCAAGACAGGAACCGGTTTATTCTGTTGCTGGGGGCATCTGATTTTGCTACCCGTGACAACGGTGCCATGTTTCTCCTGATCGACACCTTTATCCGGGAGCATGCCGGTCAGCCCGGACTGCTTGATTTTGAAGGGGGCAATGATCCGGACCTGGGGCGGTTTTACAAAGGTTTCGGAGCCCGGGAGACGACTTATCCCTTTGTACGGATATCCCGCATCCCTTTTTATAAACAACCTAAACAAATCTGAATTTTCGTATCTTTGTTTGAAATGATTCACTTATGAAATCCTCTTCCATGGTGCGGATCCTGGGCCAGTCACACTCCCTGCTCAACCAGTTTATGGCTGAGATCCGTGATGCTGATATCCAGCAGGACAGCCTCCGGTTCCGGTACAACCTGGAGCGAATCGGAGAGATCTTTGCGTATGAGATCAGCAAAGAACTTGCCTATGAGCAGGAGGAGGTTGTCACCTCCCTGGGCATTGCCAACGTACCGGTGCTGACCCACTATCCGGTTCTGGCGACTATTTTGCGGGCCGGACTGCCGTTTCACCAGGGTTTCCTGAAGTTTTTCGACCGTTCGGCCAATGCGTTTATCTCGGCCTACCGGATGGCCCACAAAGATGGCTCTTTCTCCATGAGCATTGAGTATGCCTCTTCGACCCCGATCGACGGGAAAGTGCTCATCATCTGTGATACCATGATGGCATCCGGATCCTCCATGGTCTATACATACAAAGAGTTGCTTACCAGAGGAAAGCCGGCCCATGTTCACCTGGCCACTATCCTGGCCAGTATGGAAGGATTGAATCAGCTGAAAAAATCACTTCCCAAGAAGAATGTCACCATCTGGGTGGGGGATGTGGATGATGAGTTAACCGCCCAGCTCTTCCTGGTTCCCGGTCTGGGAGATGCAGGAGATCTGGCATACGGGGAAAAGGACTAACAAACCAGTTTTACGATGAAACGTACACTTGTCATTGAAAATATCAAGGTCTCGCTCGACTCGATCAGGAGCCATCTCCTCCGAACCATCCTGACCATCCTCATCATCGCTTTCGGTATCATGGCCCTGGTAGGCATTCTCACAGCTACAGATTCCATCAAGTACTTTCTGACCAACAACTTTTCAATGATGGGATCCAATACCTTTACCATACGGAACCGTTCCCTCAATATTCACATCGGGAAACAGGTAAACAAGCAACGCAGGTTTGAGCCGATCACCCTGGATCAGGCGATTGAGTTCAAAGAGCGTTTTTCCTTTCCGGCATACACGTCTGTTTATACGTATGCCACCGGCATTGCCACCGTGAAGTTCCAATCCAATAAAACCAATCCGAACACCCGGGTGATCGGGGTGGACGAGAATTATATCCAGACTTCCGGGGATGAGATTGGCAGTGGCAGGAATTTTACCCCTGATGAGATCAATTACGGCTCCAGTCTGGCGGTGATCGGTCCTGAGATAGCCAACAATATCTTTAAGAACAAAGAGGATCCTGTTGGCAAGATCATCGCGGTTGGCTCAGGGAAATACCGGGTGATCGGGGTCCTGAAGGAGAAGGGAACCAGTATGGGTTTCAGTGGCGGCCGGAGTTGCTTTATCCCCCTGAACAACGTCCGGGTATACTTTCCCCGGCCGAACATGTCGTTCAACATCAATGTGATGGTTCCCAACCAGGAGCAGTTGGAAGCAGGGATAGGAGAGGCCACCGGGCTGCTCCGGAGCATCCGCAAAGTGCCGGTGGGCCTGGAAGAGTCGTTTGAGATCACCAAGAGCGACGAAATTGCCAAGATGCTGATTGAGAATATCCGGTATGTCACCATCGCGGCCACCTTCATCGGTCTGATCACCATGTTGGGCGCAGCCATCGGGTTGATGAATATCATGCTGGTGTCGGTTACCGAACGGACCCGTGAGATCGGAATCCGGAAAGCGATCGGCGCCACCCGGAGACTGATCCGGAACCAGTTCCTGGTAGAGGCCATAGTCATTGGTCAGATGGGAGGAGCTCTCGGGATCATCCTCGGAATCCTCATCGGAAACGTGATCTCCCTGGCAATCGGGAGTGCATTTATCGTTCCCTGGATCTGGATTATTACCGGTGTTTTACTCTGTTTTATTGTTGCCCTTATCTCGGGGATCTATCCGGCCCAGAAAGCTGCTACGCTCGATCCCATCGAATCGCTTCGCTACGAATAAGCTATTGCCATGGATGTGAACCGTGTCCGATCCATGTTATTGCATGAATTTCCATATGCCACAACAGCCGGACAGGAACAGCTTATGGGGGAACTGGCGGTGTTTCTGACCATTTCATGGAAGAAATCCAATGCCCTGTTCCTCCTGAAAGGGTATGCCGGAACAGGAAAGACCACTGTGGTCAAGGCACTGGTCAATGTACTCCCCGCCCTCGGAAAACGAACCGTGCTGATGGCCCCGACAGGTAGGGCTGCCAAGGTAATGGCGGGATATACGGGGAAACAGGCGCATACCATCCACCGTAAGATCTACCTGGCCTGGACCAACCGGGAGGGACAGATCGAGATGAAATTGCAGAAGAACCTGCACCGCCATACCCTCTTCATCGTGGATGAAGCCTCCATGATCCAGCATGCCACGCCGGCAGAGGGGCAACTATTTTCCACGAGGAACCTGCTTGATGATCTCTTCACCTACGTACAGTCGGGCGAGAACTGCCGATTGCTCTTCATCGGAGATGCAGCTCAGCTGCCCCCGGTCGGACTGGATTACAGTCCGGCGCTGGATG
>QYQJ01000125.1 GCA_007280875.1 Bacteroidota bacterium | reverse complement strand
GTCTTCAGTTCCTCCAGGTTTTGGCTTTTATCCTCTCCGAACTGATGATTTTTGAGATTTTCAAGCAAGGCTTCCTTGGATTTTAAATTTTCATCTTCGTGGGAATGGATATTGGCAAAATAGTCTGTTTTGGCTTCAAAGAATTGGTCGCAGGCAGCCCGGAACCGCTTCCAGATCTTATCGGAATGCTTCCGGGGGACCGGACCGATCCGTTTCCACTCTCCCTGGAGCCGGATCAAGTCGTTGGTGGTTTTTTTCCAGTCGATACTGGTTTTGATGGCTTCCGCCTGAACACAGAGATCCACTTTGAGGTTGTAATTGTGCATCTGCTGTTCCTTCACGCGATCGAAGTACTCTTTTTTGCCGGTGAAAAAGTTGTCAAGACAACCCTTGAAACGAGCCCAGATCTCTGTATTGAACTTCTGAGGAACCGGTCCGACACTCTTCCAGATCTTGAGTAATTCATTGATCTGCTGGGTATTGGTTTGCCAATCCTTCACGGTTTCGTTCCGGTTACTCAGCAACTCTTCGGCCTGCTGACAGAGGGCCTGTTTGGTCTCCAGGTTTTTTTTCTGCTCCTCTTCGATCGAAGCATAATATTCGCGGCGACGCTCGTTGATCTTGTCGGTGGCGTTCTTGAACCGCTCCCAGATCTCATCTTTTTTATCGCTGGGAACCGGTCCGATCTCCTTCCAATCTTCATGGTATTTCTGCAGCTGTTTGAAGGATTTCAGAATCGATGGTTCCAGCAATAGTTCCTCGGTCTTCTCACAAAGCTCGATCTTGGCTTCCAGATTTTTCTTCAGATCCAGGTCTTTCAGCTCTTTGTTGAGTTTGACCTTTTCAAAAAACTTCTCAACAAGAAAGTGATAGTTTTGCCAGAGGTTATTGATCTCACTCCGGGGAACCATTCCGATTTCTTTCCAGCGATCCTGCAGAGTTTTGAACTCGTCGTAGGTTTTCTTCAGAGTCTCCTCCGAGCTGATCAGGTTCCGCAGCTCTTCAAGAATCTGGTTTTTCCGCTCCAGGTTTTCCCGCTTGAGTTTCTCCTGTTCCTCTACAAAACGGCTTTTATTGGCTTTGTATACGCTGAATAATGTATCAAACCGGATATCCAGTTCATCATGCTCCGGTTTGTCAGAAGGGACATCCTCCGATTCATCATCCGGATCCCGCGGTTCATGAAGCTCTTCCCGTTTTTTGAGAAAAGCCATCTTGATCAGGGCGATCCGGGTCTTTATCTGGTTGAGATCGGGTTCGTTTACCGCAGCTTCCAGATGCTCCAGAAGCTGTTCACGGGTATATTGATTGAAATCCTCTTCGGATTCCTGGTGGTCATTGTCGTCTCCCTCTTCTTCTTCCTCTTTCTGTTCTGCTGCCTTGTCACCTGTTTGTTCCTCCGCCTCTTCCGTCATTATGATTTCCATGGGCGGATCAGGTTCAGCTGCTTCAGGTTGAATAGGTTGCTCTTCAGTAGTTTCAGATGATTCCGGATCGGTTACCGGATGTTCTGTTGATGGTTCTGTTACGGGTACAGATGAAGAATTCTCCTCCTGAACCGGATCATGCTCCGGATCAGGATTCTGATCGGTGTGTTTTGTTTTTGCCATGAGTTAAAAAACGTCATATAAATAATCTAAAGATTCCGACAAATGCCGGTAGGTCGCGTTAATCTCTGCAAAAATAGTACTTATTCCATTAATTCAAAATATAGATTACGGTAAAGCACTACGGTTAAAGATGATATAACCGAAATTGAGGTTGAAGGCAAAAGGTTCATTCGTTTTATCATAGAAACTGACCCCGGCACTTAAGGGACCTAAAAAGGTATGCCACACGAGCGAAGCTGTAGCAACGTAAGAACGGTTACTAAGGATCGGACCGAAATACGGGGTATAGTCCTGTGGCTGTTGAAGGATTTGCTGGTAGGGCTGAAAGATGTACCCTTCGGTTCGTAACTCTATCTTTTTGAATAGTTTCACCAGCACTTTCAGTCCCCCCGCCAGGTAGTTCGTGGCCCGGTACTGAGGTTGGAAGAGGGTTTGCATCTCCGGAAGTGGCTGGAAGCTGGGAGCATACATCATGGTAGAGGTGTAGTTAAGAAATAGCGGTTGACTGGAGATACACAGTTCTCCGAAAAAACCAAGTTTAATCGGTCCGATTGTTTCGAAATAGTTATCGTAGACCGCCTGTATCTGAAACCATTCATGGTAGCGTGTCTGCTCTGTTTTCGTAATTGAATTGGATCCCGGAATCAACACCTCCCGCCCGTTCACATAGGAGAGAGAAATCCTCAACAGGGCGCCGGCATCGGGATATTGCTTCCGGTTCAGTGAATTCAGCTCAAAACAAACTCTCGGATTGAGGAAATTGAATTTTGTCTGGTCTGTGGTATCCAGCCGCGAGAAATCATTGGTCTGGTAATACTCGGTGGCGGTGATGGCATTGATCAGCCCTGCATTCAGTTTCCCTTTGTTAGTAACCGGAATTCCACCGGAAAGCAACGTGTAACTCTCCCATTGTTTGATGTAGGAGGGAGTCAGATCATCGAAGAAATAAACGGTATTCTTAAAGTAGTTATAGCTGTTGTAAGTATAGTAGAGTTCCAGGTACCAGGGGAGTTTGGAAGTGAAATCAATACGGGCACCTCCCTTGAAGGAATTATAGAACCGGCCAAAATAGCCATTTACAAGGACCTTGATGGCATGTTTCCATAGGTAACGGTAGCGTAACTGCAGAAACCCTTCATTGCTTGCTCCCAGGGAAAGGTTCCCCCCGAACTGGGCATTGAAATTAGGCGCCTTCTGGATATTAAGGTAAAGGTCGTAGTAGCCTGTTTCGGGATTGTACCGGGCCAACGGGAAAACAGTCTTCACATACCCTTCGTCGATGAACCGGAAATAGGCTTTTTTTAACGCTCCGATGGTGATCCATTTCTGGCCATGTTTCAGGATATTCACCACATACTGGGTCTGTGCTTTGGACATCCCGTTAACTATCACCGAGTCTATGATCAGTTCAGGCTCTTTTGATTTGAACACCGTTCGCTTCCGGAGTAGCTCTTCGGGTGTCATGGTATCGAATACCAGCTTGCGGATTTCCGGGATCATAGCCTTTGCGGCCAGATAACCACTATCGGCGAGGACGTCGGTCATGGTAAAATCCAGCAGGTTGATCTTAGGGATGGATGGGACGATCATCACTGAATTAGGGTACGTGATGGTGTCGCTTTGACGCTCCATCAGCATGGTCATCAGTTGGCTAAGTATATCATCAGGATCTGCCTTGGCATAGCGCTGGGCTACACGGGAGCCGATGATCACGTCGGGTCTGAACTCCTCCTGGGCTACATTCGCCGGAAAGTTATTGTACATCCCTCCGTCGAAAATCAGTTTATCATTGTATTGTAACGGATTGAATACCAGTGGAATTGACATGGAGCCGCGCACGGCCAGGCTGAGGTTTCCTGATCGCATCACGATTTGTTTTGTCGAATCTATATCGGCTACCACACAACGGAAAGGAACCATCAGGCGGTTAAAGTCATACTTACAGGCTGCTGAAGCCGGAGCCAGCAACCGCATGAACTCAAAGTCGATCTCATACGGATTGATCAGGTTGGTCGGAAGAAAGGTGGAGAGTTTCTTTTTTGGATTGAAATCGAGCGAGATCCAGGAGGCGTTGGGACTCTCCTGCCGGAAGTAGTAACGATATTTTTCGTCGATCACTCCGGCGGCCCATTTGCTGAACTCCGGAGAGTCCATCAACTTTTCCATTTCATCCGGCGTATATCCGATGGCATAGAGCGCACCCACAATGGCTCCGATGGAGGTGCCAACCACATAATCGATCGGGATCTGCTGCTCCTCCAGCGCCCGGATCACGCCGATGTGAGCAGCTCCTTTGGCTCCGCCACCCGAAAGGACAAGGGCTACCTTCTGTGAAAACAACGAGGTAGAATACAACGTGAAAAGCGTAATGTGAATCGTGAAGAGTATTCTGAGGGCAGGGGACATACCGAAGCTATTGATACTCCAAACTTACAAAAATAATCCCGGATATCGCCTAGGCTTTCTCCAGCGCCTGCTCCAGATCGCCGATGATATCTTCCGCCTCTTCAATCCCGATCGAGAGCCGGACCAACCCCTGTGTGATTCCCCCAACCTCTTTGGCCTCTTTCGAGAGTTTGGAGTGAGTCATGGAGGCCGGATGCTGGATCAGGGTTTCGATGCCACCCAGAGATACCGCCAGTACACAAAACTTCACATGGTTCATCAGTTTCCGGCCGGCTTCATAGCCTTCTTTCAGCTCAAAACTGATCATCGCCCCGGGGCCCCGCATCTGTCTTTTGCCCAGCTCAAACTGGGGATGAGAAGGAAGGCCAGGATATTTGACCCAGGCGACCTTCGCATGTGATTCCAGGTATTCTGCCACCTTCATGGCATTTTGCTGAGCCCGGTCAATCCGGATACCCAGGGTTTTTAAGCCGCGGCGGGCCAGAAACGCCTGATGCGGATCCATGTTGAATCCGAAATTGGTCATGGTGTAATTCAGCTTCTTATAATCCTCCTGCGACTTTGGGACCACGATACCGCCAACGATATCGGCATGACCATTGATGAATTTGGTCAGGGAGTGCAGCACGATGTCTGCACCCAGATCCAGCGGGTTTTGCAGGTAAGGGCTGCAGAAGGTGTTGTCGACGCAGACTTTGATTCCATACCTGTGGGCCAGTTCCGAAATGGCATTGAGGTCACAGATCCCGATGGTTGGATTCGCAGGCGTTTCCAGAAAGATCAGCCGGGTAGTGGGTCGGATCGCTTGTTCCACATTCTTCAGATCCGTGGTATCCACAAATGTCGACTCCACACCGAATCGCGGATAGGCAGTCTCCAGGATCCCCCTGGAAGGTCCGTACAGGGCATTGTGGCAAACCACATGGTCGCCCTGCCCGAGATAAGTCAGGTAAACGGTATTCACGGCGGCCATTCCCGAGGAGGTGGCAATCCCGTTAAAACCATGTTCCAGGGCAGCTACCGTCGCCTCAAATTCATCGATGGTCGGGTTGCCCAGCCGGGTATAGATATACCCGTCGCTTTCGCCGGCAAAGCACCTGGCGCCATCTTCGGCGCTTTCGAAAAAGAATGTGGAGGTCTGGTAGATCGGGGTGACCACGCTCCCCATTTTGTCGCGTTCACCTACCCCGTGGACAGAGGTGGAGGAGAAGCCTTTTTTTGATGTCATGAAATTGGAAATTAGAAATTAGAAATTATTCTCTCACCACCAGGGTTTCAAATTCGATGTCGTGGGACAAGTGACGTTTGACTGCGCATACATTTGAGGCGTTGATCAGGGCGTTGTCGTATTTCTCAGGAAAATCCACCGGGACGAAGATCCTGATGATGAATTTTCCGATTAACTTATTCATCGGATCATAAACGGTGTCCATGGTCAATGAGATTCCATCGGAATCAAGTTGACGGGAGTCACAAAAGGCCTTTACATAGTATCCGGCACAGGTGGCCACGGAGGCCAGGAACAGGGTGAACGGAGCTGGTGCAGAACCTTCTCCGCCGGCTTTCACCGGTTGATCGGTGGAGATTACAAATGGATCCGTATGGGCATCTACCTTCACTCCGCCCGGAAATTTTACTTCTATACTCATAATTAGGGATTAGCGATTAGGGATTAGCGATTAGGGATTAGTTTATAAGTCATGAGGCATGAGGCATGAGGTAAAAATTATCCAGGATCCAGCATCCAGGAATCCGGGCGCTAAAATACGATTTTCTACCGGAAGGCATTGCACGGGAGGGTGAGATTCATGTCACACTGGAATCGTCGAAAACTTTTTCCCATTTTGGGAATTCTGGCTACATTTGGGCTTTCACTAAAGTTTCACACAATTAAACCATGATGAAAAACCCGATTCTTACCCTGTTCGCGATTTTATTGCTAGGCCATGTAAATGCTCAGGATGAAGCCCGCCTGCTGCGTTTCCCGGCTGTTCACGGTGACCAGATAGTATTTACCTATGCCGGCGACCTGTATACCGTTGCGAAAACCGGAGGGGTAGCACGGAAATTGACGAACGATGCCGATGGGTACGAGATGTTTGCCCGGTTCTCGCCCGATGGTCAGCATATTGCCTTCACCGGACAGTATGACGGAAATACCGAGGTCTTTCTGATCCCGGCTGAAGGTGGAGTGCCGGTACGGCTGACCTGTACGGCTACCCTGGGACGGGATGACATCTCCGACCGGATGGGCCCCAACAACATCGTCATGACCTGGCGGGATGATGACCATATCGTTTATCGCTCGCGAAAACAATCGTTCAACAGCTTCAAGGGACAGCTTTTTCTGATCAGCAGGGAGGGGGGCCTATCGGAAGAACTTCCGCTGCCTGTGGGGGGATTTTGCAGCTATTCCCCTGATAAAACGAAGCTGGCCTATAACAAGGTATTCCGTGAATTCCGCACCTGGAAATATTACCGCGGTGGGATGGCTGACGACATCTGGATTTATGACTTTGGTTCGAAAACCACAGAAAATATCACTGACAATCCGGCCCAGGATATCTTCCCGATGTGGAAGGGGGATAAAATCTACTTCTGCTCCGACCGGGACCGGACGATGAACCTCTTTGTCTATGACCTGAATACAAAAGAGACACGCAAGCTGACCAATTATATTAACTACGACGTGAAGTTCCCCTCCCTGGGTGATGCAGCCATTGCTTATGAAAATGGCGGGTACATCTACCTGTTTGATCTGGCCTCCGAACAATCCACGAAGGTGGATATCCGGATTGCCAACGATTTCATCACCGGCCGGAACCAGCTCAAGGATGCAAGCAAGATCATCAACTCCTTCACTATTTCCCCTGACGGAAAGAGGTTAGGATTTGACGCCCGGGGCGATATATTCACCGTACCGGTAACATCCGGTGTCACAAAAGACCTGACGCTCTCTTCAGGCGTCCATGAGCGCGATGTGGCCTGGTCGCCTGACGGGAAGTACCTCTCTTTCATTTCCGATCAAACCGGAGAGGATGAAATCTATATCATCAATCAGGACGGCAGTGAACCACCGGTTCAACTCACCCGCAATGCCGATACCTATAAATACTTCCCGGTATGGTCGCCAGACAGCAAAAAAATTCTGTGGAGCGATAAGATGTTACGGTTGCAATACGTGGACATTGAGACAAAGGAGGTAATGGTGGTGACCGAGACCAAAGAGTTCGAATACCGGGATTACGTCTGGTCGCCCGACAGCAAATGGATTGCCTATACCCAGCCGGCCCAGCGCGGCGAGTCAAAGATATTCCTCTATGAACTGGCATCAAAAAAGTCTGTACCCATTACCGATGGATGGTACGATGTGGGTGATCCGGCATTCTCATCCGACGGGAAATACCTCTTCTTTACATCGAACCGCGATTTCAACCCGATCTACAGCTGGACGGAGTGGAATCATGCTTACGACGACATGAGCAAGATCTATTTCGTTACCCTGGCCAAAAGCACGCCTTCACCCTTTGCCTATGAAAATGATGAGGTGACTGTCAAGGAACAGGAAACTCGAAATACGAAAGACGGAAAGACGAAGGAAGGGACCTCCGAGAAGCTGGTGGATGTCCGGGTGGATCTGGAGGGGATCATCGGCAGGACCGTGGCTCTGCCGATCGATGCCGGAAATTACTGGGGAATTTCAGGTATTGACAACAATGTATACTACGTCAGAGGGAAACGGGGTGATCCGCCAACGCTCTGCCTGTTCGACCTGAAGGAGAAGAAAGAGACGGAACTGGGTGAGTGGGGGAACTATGAGATTGCAGCCGATCACAAGAAAATGCTACTAGTGAAAGGAGATAAATATGCCGTGATCGACCTGCCGAAATCCAAGATCACGGTAAAGGATTATGTGGATCTTTCGAATATGAAGATCATGGTGGACCTGAAAACCGAATGGAACCAGATCTTTAACGAATCTTGGAGGCAGATGAAATATTTCTTTTATGCACCCAATATGCATGGTGTCGACTGGGATGCCATCCGGGCGAAGTACGCACCGCTTGTGCCTTACGTTAATAACCGGAATGACCTGAATTACATCATCGGGGAGATGGTGGGTGAATTGAATGTAGGACATGCTTATGTAAGCGGGGGCGACAAACCGAAACCCGAACGGATCAAAGTGGGTCTGCTGGGAGCCACCCTTTCCCGCGACGGATCGGGATATTACCGGATCGAAGAGATCTTCGCAGGCGAGAACTGGTCGAAGAAGAACCGCGCTCCGCTTACTGAATTGGGAGTGGATGTTTCGGTTGGAGATTATATCATTGCCATTGACGGCCTCTCCACAAAGGACCTGAATGATATCTATGAGGCTCTGGTGAACAAAGCAGGGGTGCAGGTGGAACTAACCGTTAATGAAAAACCGGTTCCCGACGGCGCGCATAAGACCCTGGTGGTCCCGGTGGATGATGAGGCCGACCTCTATTATTACAAGTGGGTACAAGAGAACATCCGGAAGGTGGATGAAGCGACCAACGGAGAGGTCGGATATATTCACATTCCTGATATGGGCCCGGGTGGATTGAACGAATTTGTGAAGTATTTTTATCCGCAGCTGACCAAACGTGCGCTGATCATCGATGACCGGGGTAACGGTGGAGGCAATGTCTCCCCGATGATCATCGAGCGGCTGCAGCGGGAAGCGGTAATCATGCGAATGGCCCGCAACACCGGACCGGTTCCCGGACGTATCGCCTTTATGTGGGGTCCCAAAGTCTGTTTGATCGACCAGTATTCGGCCTCTGACGGTGACCTTTTCCCTTTCCAGTTCAAGCAACTGAAGATCGGTAAGCTGATCGGACAACGCACCTGGGGCGGGGTAGTCGGCATCCGGGGGTCCCTGCCTTTCATCGATGGCGGATCCCTGCAGAAGCCGGAGTTTGCCAATTACGATTTCGCAACGAACCAGTGGGCTATTGAAGGAGTTGGCGTCGAACCCGATATCGTGGTGGTCAATGATCCGGCCAAAGAGTATGCCGGGGAAGATGAGCAACTGAACAAAGCCATCGAGGTGATCCTCGAAGAGCTGAAAAACTGGCCGGAACAGCTGCCGGATATTCCGCCTTACCCGGATAAATCTAAATAGGAGGAACGTTGGCAAGGATCTCATTGAGTTGATCCTCCGGAGTAAGACCCGGATTCACCCAATGGATAGTGATCCCTTTTTTTTCCATTCGCCTGAACCAGGTGATCTGACGCTTGGCAAACTGGTGAATGCCCGTGTTCAATTGAGCAACCATTTCATCGCAGGTAAGCTTTCCCTGTAAGAAAAGTGTGATGAATTTGTACTCCAAACCGTAAAATGTGAGGGTTTCCGGGCTGATACCGGATGCCAGAAGCCGGTTCACCTCCTCCACCATCCCGTGTTCCAGGCGTTTATGCAACCGTTCGGTGATTCTCCGGCGGAGTTCTTCCCGTGGCGGAGCGATCCCAAAAACTGTGGTCTGGATTTTAGGAAACTCCCGGTGGTGCTCCGTTTTCCGCGATTCCTCCAGGCCGATCCGGATGGCTTTGATCAGGCGTTTCCGGTCAAGGATATCCGTGGTGTTGTGTGGGTCCCGGAGGGTATTCAACAGATCCGTCAGTTCAGCCGTTGATTTTGACTCCAGCATGGATTCCAGTTCGGGATTTGGTTCCAGTTTTGGCAGACGGTACCCTGTTAATACCGATTCAATATAGAGCCCCGTTCCCCCGCAGAGAATGGGAATCCTGCCTCGCTCTGTGATGGATTCGTACGCTTTCAGGAAATCCTGCTGGAATTCGTACACATTGTACTCATAGCCTGGATCCACACTATTGATCAGGTGATAGGGGATCTTGTGCCCATCGATCTCATATTCCTGCAGGTCTTTCCCTGTGCCAATATCCATGCCCCGGTATACCTGCCGGGAATCGGCCGAAATGATCTCGCCGTTCAGCTCGCAAGCCAGGCGGACAGCCAGGTGCGTTTTGCCAGAGGCGGTGGGACCGAGGACAACTAGCAGGTTCAATTAAGAATTACGAATTAAGAATTACGAATTAAGAATTACGAATTAAGAATTACGAATTATTGACTTATGCCTTATGCGTCATGGCTAGCAAAGTCCTCTTCAGGGGGTTTGGGGGTACCCATCCAACTCCTCGTACACCGAATTCTGACTCTTGTATTCCGGGATCACCTCTTTCAGCTTTTTTACCAGGTCGCGTGCGGAATGGGTAGTGGTCATGGTGATCAGGTCGTCCGTGTGCCGTTTCACCTCTGCCAGGTTGTACTCCCTGACCCGGGCGATCAGGATCCGTTCGTGATGGGTGGGGAGGGTGTTCTCATCGCGGGTAAGCAGTTCTTCAAACAGTTTCTCGCCCGGACGCAGACCGATGTAACGGATCTGGATATCTTTCCCCAGGGTGAGTCCGGAGAGCTGGATCATCTTTTTGGCAAGGTCCAGAATCCGGACCGATTGGCCCATATCGAAAATATAGATTTCCCCTCCCTTACCCATGGCTCCGGCCTCCAGCACCAGCCGGCACGCTTCGGTAATGGTCATGAAAAATCGGGTGATCTCGGGATGGGTGATAGTGATCGGACCCCCGCTCTCTATCTGGGAGCGGAAAAGGGGGATCACCGACCCGTTTGATCCCAGCACGTTGCCGAAGCGGGTTGTGATGAACCGGGTCGATCCCTGCATATCCAGCGATTGGGTATAGATCTCCGCCATCCGCTTGGTTGCTCCCATTACAGAGGTAGGGTTCACGGCCTTATCGGATGAGATCATAATAAATTTTTTCACTCCGGAAGCGATGGAGAGATCTGCCATCAGTTTGGTTCCCTGAACATTGGTGGTGATGGCTTCCACCGGGTTGGCCTCCATCATCGGGACATGCTTATAGGCCGCTGCATGGTATACGACATTGGGTTTGGTTGATGAAAATACCGCAGCCATCCTGGATTTGTTGGTTACATCGCCCAGTACGAATTCTACCTCCGTTCCTGAGAAGTTGTTCAGCCATTCCAGTTCCAGGTAGTGAAGCGGAGTCTCTGCCTGGTCGATCAGAACCAGTTTTTTGGGGTGGAAACGTACCACCTGCCGCACGATCTCACTTCCGATCGAGCCGGAAGCGCCGGTGACCAGGATCACCTTGCCGGTGATCTCCCGGGAGATCATCTCCTCATCCAGACGAATCTCTTCCCGTTCCAGCAGCTCTTCGATGTTGAGTTTACGGATCTGCTTAAAACTCAACTCCCCGTTGATCCACCGGATCATCGGGGGAACAGTGAGGACTTTGGTGTTGTACGTCAGGCAGAGGTCAACCAGCTGGTCACGTTTCTGTGGGTCGAGCCGCTGGATGGAGAGGATCACATGAGCGATGGTATTGGTCTTCAGCAAGTTTTCGAGTTTATCTGGCCCGATAATATCAATCCCCTCCAGTTTTTTACCGGCTTTTGCCGGATTATCGTCGATGAAGGCCAGCACCTTGTATTTGGTCCCGGCATCCCGGTCCAGTACCCGTTTCGCCGTAATCCCACCCTCCCCGGCACCGTAAATGATCACATTCACCTTCGACCGTAACGGATTCTGAAATTCCAGGTAGGCGATCTTGACTACCATCCGGAACGTGATCATTCCGAAGGTGCTGGCCAGCAGATCGATGATGATGATTGAGAAGGGGATGAAAAAGGTTCCGTCATAAATATAAGTGCCAGCATTGGTGAGCCCGAACCAGATGCTGCCAGTAAACAAGGTGAAGAGGACACGCAGGGCGTCGGCAGTACTTGTGTGGCGGATGATGCCGGCGTAGGATTTTGCTATCAGGAACGATACAGCCCGGATCCCCAGCATGTAAGCCATGATCTGCGGGAGCGGATCCAGTTCCACCTGCGGGATATCGAAATTGAAACGCAACAGATAAGCGATGATCACTGAGGTGAAGACAATCACCATGTCGATCAGGAAGATCAGCCACCGGGGCGTGTTCTGTCGCAGGTTTATCATGGCAGACAAAGTTATCGTAAAATATGAACAGTCCTATATGCCCTTGTTATTTTTTCTAATTTTGCAGCGATTTTAGACCATGCCGTACTGGCTAACCATAACATGATATGAAACGTACTGCTTTTACTAAATTTCACGAAGAGTTGGGAGCCAAAATGGTTCCCTTTGCAGGTTATACTATGCCGGTTCAATACGAAGGTGTCAATGCCGAACACGAAACAGTACGTAATGGCGTAGGCGTGTTCGACGTATCACACATGGGTGAATTCTGGGTAAAGGGGCCCAGAGCCCTGGAATTTGTCCAGTGGGTTACTTCCAATGATGCATCCAAGCTCTTTGACGGGAAAGTGCAGTATTCCTGTTTTCCCAATGACGAAGGGGGAATTGTGGATGACCTCCTGGTATACCGGATCAATGCCGAAACCTATCTGCTGGTAGTCAATGCAGCCAATGTCGACAAGGACTGGGCCTGGTGCAACAAACAGAACAAGATGGGCGCCACCCTCTACAATGCTTCCGACGAGATCGGCCAGCTTGCCATTCAGGGACCGAAGGCGCTGGAGGCCATGCAGAAGCTCACCATTACCCCGATTCTCGATATGGAGTATTATACCTTTAAAAAACTCACCTTTGCCGGAGTACGGGATGTCATCCTCTCCACCACGGGATATACCGGTTCCGGTGGCTGTGAAATCTATATGGCCAACGAAGACGGCCCAACGATCTGGAAGGCGGTGATGGAGGCTGGTGCAGGATACGGCATAAAGCCTATCGGTCTGGGTGCCAGGGATACCCTGCGCCTGGAAATGGGTTTCTGCCTGTATGGCAATGATATCAACGACCGGACTTCACCCCTGGAAGCCGGGCTGGGATGGATCACAAAATTTACGAACGAGAAAAATTTTATCCACAAGGATGCGTTATTAATGCAGAAGAGAGAAGGTGTTTCCCGGAAGCTGGTTGGATTTGAGATGATCGACAGGGGAATCCCGCGACACGGATACGAGATCGTAGATCATGAAGGCAAGCTGATCGGAGAGGTCACCAGCGGGACCATGGGCCCCTCTGTCAAAAAAGCAATCGGAATGGGGTATGTTCCCGTATCCCTGTCAACCGAGGGAAGTACAATCTTTATTAAAATCCGGGATAAAATTCTCGAAGCCAAAGTGGTGAAATTTCCATTTTACAAACCTCAATAAACTGAATCATGGCAACTTTCATAAACAGATTGAAATCGGTTGGCTGGCAGCATGTTATGGTCATCGCCCTCATTGCCCTGATCGCTCTGGGAACCGAATCCTGTAAATCGACCGGGAAACTTACACGCAAGGAACGGAAAGCGCAGATCGAGATGTACAAAAAGCAGATGCGTGAAATCATCAATGGTACCCCACCATGACTCTGGAGGAGCAGGACCGGGCTATAGCCGACGCAATCAACAAGAATTTCGGGGACGATGAGCTGAACCAGCTGATCCTCCAGGCCCAGCAAAAGAGCAAGAGGGCCTATGCGGATTATCAGAAGGCGCAGGAGGCAAAGGTGGCAGTGGCACGAAACAAACTGTACGACCTGCTGGTCAACAAGCAGAACCTCTCGGCCGATGAACTCGAGGAGGAGATGGATAAAATAAAAGCGGAGAATCTGGGAAATCCGGAGATCGATGCGCTGATTACCAAGTTGGAGAACAAGATCAGCGACATGCGGAAATACGGTTCGGTCGAAATGACTCTGAAAGGGAAACTGGAGAGTTCCTTCCAATCGATTGCCGAGGCTTCCCGGGCCGGGAACCTCAGTATGGCCAACAGCCTGATAGAATCGGCCCTCAACTACTTCGCTGCTCCCGATATTCCGGTCCTTATCATCATCAGCCGCGAAGGTTCAACGGTCGATTACGACAAGCCCACCACCATCCAGAACTACCTGAACTTACTCAAGGATCAGAAGGAGAGTCGCAATAGCGTGGAATCGTACCAGCTGGATGCTGCCGGAAAAATCAAATTACTTGACTTAATTAAAAAGTAAATCCATGAAACGAGCATTGGTAATCGTTGGCCTTGTGCTGCTTTCAGGCGGGCTCTTTGCCCAGGAAGGCGACGACATCTCCCCGCAACGGAAGCAGGCCATCGACAGTCTGGCACTGGAAAAGGTCCGGGACCTCAGTAAGTATATCAGCATCATCGGGAACAAAGATACCCCCTGGTCGGAAGCTCAGCGGGTGATCGAACGGGCCGTGGAACTCTTTATGCCGGGCAGTGAAATGGGAGTCTCCTCTCTCTCCCGTCCCGAGGTTCACTACTATCCTATTCGCCAGTATTTCGACCGGTTGATGCAGCTGAACTACGACCGGGTGGTGATCGACTGGTACAAGATCCAGTACGTGAGCGACCTGGAGCGTCAACCCGACGGAACCTATGTGGGAGTGATCACGGTATTCCAGCGGTTCCAGGGGTATGACAAGGAGAAGGGACTGGTCTATGAGGATACCACCAAAAAGGACATCACCGTCTACGTGAAACGCAAGGAGACACAGATCGGCGGCCGCCTCATCGGCTTCTGGGATGTGTTGCTGGGGGATATCCGGGTCAAAGAAACATCCAAGTAATTGATCCACTGATGAAAATGCAGGATGCAGACGAACCCCTTCCGATGTATCCTGCATTTTTCATATCCAACTGCATAACCAGATGAGAACGATCCCCCTTCTTGCACTCCTGCTCCTGGCCTCCTGCCTGGCTTCCGGACAGATCCGCACGTTCCAGGGCGACGAATCGGTATTGTACGCTCAGACCAAACAGATCAACCAGTTCTTCCGCCGGTTCAACGGGGAGGAGGATGTCACGGGGAAGCGTTTATATGAAACCGACGGCGACTACCGCGACGCCAAGCTGAGGAAAAAGTACCTCAACATCCTCTTCGACCTCTCCAGTACACTCATCACAAGCGATGCCCGGGAGGTTTTTATCCTCGATGTAAACAACAAAAAGAATCCGGTCTTCCTCGACTTTCATGCGAATAACTGGTTTGCCGAGGTGAGTTCCGACTTTACCTACCTGGGCGAACCGGTCCACATGATCCTCTATTTCAAGCTACAGCGGGAGCGCCAGGGATACAAATGGGTGCTCTCCAATGTGTTTTGCAGCCGCTTTGCACGCTATTTCAACCACGTGGGCGATACCATCAGCGGGGAAAATTTTCTCCATCCCATGAGCCATGAGCTGGATTTTATGAACCTCCGGAAGATGTTCAATGATCCGGACAAGATCGGCTATTACCTTGAAAAGGATTACCACCCCGACCAGCTTGCGATCTTCCTGAAAGAGTACAAGGAGGGAAACCTGAAGTTTGTCTCCTCCAGCAACGTGAAGTTCCACTTCTTCCAGATCCCCAACTGGTATTTTGAAGTCTCCTTTTTCAACCGGAACCAGAACAACTCGGGTTGGCTGATATCCAACCTGGTCCGGGTGAATGACCAGGAAAAGAAAGAAATCATCATGAATTATACCCATGAAAAGTAAACAGTACCTTTTAACATTGGGGCTGGCAGCAGCTTTCAGTTGCTTCCTGATGCAGAACCCTGCCTTCGGTCAGAAGAAGAACACGGGAAAGACCGTAAAGGAGCAGGAGAAACCCACGGCTTCATCTATCCCTAAGGAGGAGATGGAGACCTACCGGCAGCAGGCTACCCAGATTGTGAAATTTCTGGAGAGCACCCTGAACTTACTGGCCGATAAACAGAATACGGTCAGGGAGAAGGAGACCATCATCAACGACAGCTACCAGAAATTCTTCTGGGATAGCGAGGTGCAGGTGGAGGATGACCTGGATACCAAACGGCTGGTACCACTCTACAAAGATGTCCAGGCTTACCTTACCGATGTCGATTTTTTCTTCAAAGGGGCAAAATTCGATTACCAGGTGCAGGACGTCAGTGTACTGAGCAACCATGCCGGCCAGACCTTCTTCAAGGTCACAGCCAACCGGTCGTTAAAAGGACTGACCCTCGACGGTGATTCGGTCAACTCCAACCAGGTCCGGTACATTGAGATCAACTACGACGGCAACCGGAAACAGATCAAGATTGTCAGCATTTATACGACCAAACTGAATGAAAAGGAGGATCTGCGGAACTGGTGGAATGGCCTGTCTCAGGAGTGGCGGGAACTATTCGGGAGCGATATGAAAGTGGACACAAGCCTGATGCTGAGCCAGGTGGATCATTACAATGATACGGTGGCCCTGGTCGACAGTATCCCCATCCCCATCCCTGATTCACGGATCTATGGACTTTTCCTGAAGATCGTCGGCAGCAAATCGATCGACCTGTCGGGTAATTCCCTCGTTACCGACCTGGAACCGCTGACCAAACTCTCCAACCTCACCACACTTAATCTCTCACATACGCCGGTGGTCGACCTGTCGCCGCTGAGGAACCTGAACGCCCTGGAAAACCTGAATATCGGGGGGACCCAGGTAACCTCGCTCGACCCCCTAAAATACTGCAACCACGTCAGGGACCTGAACATCAGTGGCACGGATATCACAGATATCTCCGTCCTTACCAGTTTTCCCAACCTGGAGGTGCTCGACATCAGCCATACCGGGATCGGGGACCTGAAACCGCTTGCCGAACTCACCCGTCTCCGTGAACTCAGGATGAACTATACCAGAGTCTCCGATCTGACACCACTGGCCGGTCTGAAGAACATCACCCTACTGGATTTCTCAAGCACCCCGGTCACCGCCATCGCGACGCTGGCAAACCTTATCGCCCTGGAGGTCGTAACGTTCAATGATACAAAGATCAGTTCACTGGAGCCGCTGGCTGCACTGCCGGTTCTCCGGAAGATTTATTGCGACCAGACAGAGGTCAAGAAAGACAGAGCGGTTCAGTTCATGATCGACCACCCCGGGGTAGTAGTCAGTTTTGCTTCTGTCTCCCTGGATGAGTGGTGGAAGAACATGTCGCCCGAATGGCAGAAGATCTTCTTTCTTTACAGAACCCTGGATAATCCACCAACCCGGGAGCAGCTGCACCTGCTGATGACCATCGACAGCCTGAATATCAGCGGGAGGAGCTTAATTACAACCCTCTCTCCGTTGACGGAACTCCCCAGGTTGCGCTGGCTTGACTGCTCCCTCACGGGAGCCACAGTCCTGGACCCGCTGAAGGATCTCCTTAACCTGACCTCACTCAACATCAGATCCACCGGCGTGGCTTCGGTGGAACCGCTCTCGGCACTGGCCAGACTGGTGTGGCTAAATCTCGACGATACCAAGGTGTCCGATATCTCACCGCTCACCAGGTTGCAGGCACTGAAGCTGATCCTGGCCGATAATTCAGGTGTTACAAAAGAAGAGGCAATCGACTTCATGGAGAAGAATCCCGGCTGTCTGGTAATCAGCCAGACCTATGAGAACACCAACTGGTGGAAAACCCTCCCGGATGTATGGCAGGAGGTATTCCGCAAAGTGGCGGGATTCAGTAAAGATCCGGATAAATTTCAGCTTCAGCAGATTGCCGACCTGAAAAGCTTGGTAATCAATGGGAATCCATCCATTAACGATCTTCAGCCGGTGGTATTCCTCTCGCGACTGGAAGAGCTGCGCTTCTCCGACACACGGGTAACCTCGCTCCAACCCCTTATCCGGATGAGCTGGCTCAGGCGGCTTGGATTTCCCAAGAACGCCATCTCCGACCTTACGCCGCTTTCGAACCTTACCCAGCTGGTCGAACTGGACGGGGAGAATACCCAGGTGGAGGATCTGCGACCGATCCAGCCCCTGGTCAACCTGGAGATCCTGAAACTCTCCGGAACACCCGTTAAAAACCTGAAGGAGATTGCCGGCATGCGGAAGCTTGAGGTATTCGATGTGTATAATACCAAAATCAGTAACATCGATGTTCTGAATGATATGAGAAACCTGAAATCAATAAAGATCTTCAATACCCGGATATCCGAAAAACGGGTCGAAAAATTCAAGGCGGCTCACCCGGGATGTGAAGTGGTTTATTATTAAAAACGGAACTATGAAAAAACCGATTTATTTAACAGGAATGATTATGCTGATTACCATGGTTGCCTGCAACAGCGAGAAGAAGGAGTCGTCGGATGAGTTTAAATGGCAGACCGAACAGTTTGCCGACCTGCGGATCCTGCGGTATCAGATCCCGGGGTGGGATGAACTGACGCTGAAGCAAAAGGAGTTGCTCTATTACCTCTCCCAGGCAGCTCTGTGCGGAAGGGATATCACTTACAACCAGAATTATAAATACAATCTGCTGGTACGGAGGACCCTGGAGACAATTTATAACAATTACCAGGGAGAACGCACGACAGAGGAGTTCAGCAACCTGGTGACCTATATGAAACGGGTCTGGTTCTCCAACGGGATCCATCACCATTACAGTACAGATAAGTTCTTCCCGGAGGTATCTGCCGATTATTTCGCCACCCTGCTTGCCGGCGTGCCTGCAGATCAGCTTCCGCTGAAGGAGGGGCAAACACCGGAGGAGTTCACGGAGGAGCTCACCACCATCATCTTTGATCCGGAGGTGGCGCCCAAACGGATCAGCCTGGATCCGTCGACAGACCTGATCGAGGCTTCAGCCTGTAATTTCTATGCGGGGGTAACCCAGCAGGAGGTGGAAACGTTTTATGCCCGGATGCGGGCAGCGGATGAAAAAGCCGGAAAAGATACCCGGGTATCCTACGGGCTGAATACAAAACTGGTTAAAAAGGACGGGAAGATTACGGAAATGGTATGGAAGCTGGATGGCATGTACCATCCTGCTATAGAGAAGATCCTCTACTGGCTTGAAAAGGCAGCCACTGTAACGGAGACACCCGAACAGAAAGCTTCCCTGGATAAGCTGATCGAATATTACAAAACCGGCGATCTGGTGACCTTCGATGAGTACAGCATCCTTTGGCTGAAGGATCAGAATTCCGATGTCGATTTCATCAATGGGTTTATCGAAACATACGGAGATCCTATGTCCATGAAAGCAACCTGGGAGTCGGTGGTCAATTTTAAAGATGAAAAAGCAACGGAACGCACGCGTATTCTGGCCAATAATGCCCAGTGGTTCGAAGATAACTGCCCCATTGATCCGGAATTTAAAAAGAAAGAGGTGAAAGGAGTAACAGCCAAAGTGATCACAGTAACCCAGCTTGGTGGCGATTGCGATCCCTCCACGCCGATCGGAATCAACCTCCCCAACGCCGAATGGATAAGGAAAGAACATGGTTCCAAATCGGTTACCATGGAGAACATCATGTATGCGTATGACCAGTCATCCCTGGGGAATGGTTTCCTGGAAGAGTTCACCTGGTCGCAGGAGGAGGTGGACAGGCAGAAGGAGTATGGATTCCTGGCCGGGGTTCTCACTACCGATATGCATGAATGCCTGGGCCATGCCGCCGGACAACTGCTGCCCGGTACCAGTCCCGATGCCATGAAGAACTACCATTCGGCCCTGGAGGAGGCACGCGCAGATCTTTTTTCCCTGTACTACATCATGGATCCCAAGCTGGTGGAACTGGGTTTGGTTCCGTCTATGGATGTCGGGAAAGCCGAATACGATAACTTCATGCGGAATGGGTACCTGACCCAGCTGGTACGGATTCGGCCGGGCAAGAACATTGAGGAGGCGCACATGCGCGACCGAAAGCTGATCGCTACCTGGTGTTACGAGAACGGGAAGGATGAGAATATCGTCGAACTGCTGGAGCGCGACGGAAAGACTTACATTAAGATCAACGATTATGAAGGGCTGCGGAAGCTTTTCGGCCAGCTGCTGAACAAGATCCAGCGGATC
>QYQJ01000016.1 GCA_007280875.1 Bacteroidota bacterium | reverse complement strand
TTTAAAAGTCACCGATAGCGTTTTCTGGATCGGTGTCCTCGATCCCGATCTGATCACGTTCGATGTAGTGATGGAGACCCGGCACGGCACCACCTACAACTCCTACTTCATCCAGGCAGATCAACCGTGTATCATAGAAACAACAAAAGCTCCTTTCCGTGATGCTTTCCTGAGGAAAGTGAAACAGGTGACCGATCCTGCCGAGATCAGGTACATCGTGATGGACCATACCGAACCCGACCATTCGGGCACCCTGAAGGACCTGCTGGAGGTGGCGCCGAAAGCAACGGTGGTGGGAAGCGGCAATGCCATTCGCTACCTGAAGGATCAACTGGGGATGGAGGTGCCTCACCGAGTTATTAAAGATGGCGACACCCTGGACCTGGGGAACAAGACTCTCCGGTTTATCGGTGCACCGAACCTGCACTGGCCCGACTCCATGTATACCTGGCTCGAAGAGGACCAGGTGCTGTTCACCTGCGATTCATTCGGCTCTCATTACGCCACGGAAGAGATGTTTGACGACCTGGTCGGAGATTTCGACGAAGCTTTCCGCTACTACTTTGATGTGATCATGAAGCCTTACAGCCGGTTCATGGTGCAGGCGATTAACCGGATCCGTCCGCTACCGATCCGCATCATATGCCCCGGCCATGGTCCGATTCTCCGCACATCCTGGAAAAAGTATGTGGACCTGTCTGAGAACTATGCGAAGGAGGCGATGAAGTTCCCAGTTCCCGGAAGGATCTTTCTGGCGTATGTGTCGGCTTACGAGAACACGGGTCGTATCGCGGAGGAGATCGCCAGGGGGATCCGGATGGCAGGCGATCTTTCGGTGGATCTGACTGATATTGAAAAGATGGGGATGGACGAGCTGGAACAGAAGATCATTGAAGCTTCCGGAATCATTCTGGGGAGCCCTACGTTCAATCAGAACATCCTCTTCCCGATCTATAAAGTGTTTGCCCTGATCAATCCGATCCGCGACCGGAATAAACCGGCAGCCTCGTTCGGATCCTATGGCTGGAGCGGGGAAGCGGCTAATATAATCGATTCCGCACTCCGGACCCTTCGTCTGAATGTGGCGGAAGACGGACTGATGATACGGTTTACCCCGCATGAAGATACCATCAGACAATGCCATGAATTTGGAAGGAGATTCGGGGAGCGGATGCTGGAGCCGAAAAAGGGTGGACCTGCAGGGTACGGAATACTAAAACCGGAACTTTAGAGTTAATTGAGTATGCGAAAAATTCTCCCTGTTTCATTGATTATCCTGCTCGCCGCATCTTCTTCCTGTACCACAGAATACAAACTGGCCCGGGAGTTTCGGAACGATATGCCCGGATTTTATCTGCATCTGTCGCCTCCCTCCTTGCTTTTCAAGTACAACCACAAGGGAGAGGTGGTGGAGGGATTTGATCGGATGAATCCTCAGGAGCAGGATTCCGCGCTCTTTTATTCAAGTAAATTTATCCGCTTTATCAACGACTCGACCTTTCTGGAACGGTATGTGAACAGTTTTCTGGACGAGCTCCGGAATCTGAACTTTACCGTGTACATCGGAAATGAAGCCGATTCGTTCCTGCTCTCGCAGCCTCAATCCTATGCCTTATCCATGGCACAGATGCAGCTGGATGAATATTTCTACCCCCATGAAGATCAGGAGTACTTCTATGATACCCTGTTTTATAAGAAAATTGATCTGTCTGCTGTTGATTTTTCTGTCTGGTTTGAGCTGAGCAAGATCGGCAGATCCGGGAGATCCAAAACCGTTTTGTACGCATCTCATATGGTCACCGACGATCTGGAAGGGGAATTTTTACTGGATCCGTTCCGGCAGGATGTAAAATACAGTTACCGGATCGACTCCCTGGAGGTCAATGACCTGTATGATATCGCCTCCTTCCTGGGGAAAGTTCATGCCAGTTTCCTCTACGATTTCTTTCTGAATCAGTACATTGCGTTTCATTATCCGCAGGGATTCAGGCCTCAGGTGTATTATCACTACAACCGGTTCCATAATAGCTTCGTTCCGGTGGAAGAAGAGCGGTTTGAACTGCTCGATGGGTATTAATTTAATGCCTGAGCTATGCCGGACCTTTTTTACCCTCATTACCAGGATGGAGCATTGGATCCCCAGGCCAGGCGGTTTCTGACGGCCATTGCTGCCGCCGGACTGATCTGGTTCTCGGTGAAGGAGGGAATAGAAGCCATGGAGAAGGCGAAGAAAAGGTAATCTCAGATTTTCCTAATTTCCAAATTTCCTAATTTCCTAATTTCCTAATTTCGTATTTCATCATGACCCATACCCCACAACCTCCCTATTTGATCTACGGCTGCATGCGCATCGCCGGCGACCAGTCACAGGCAGCACTGGAACGGGGTAAGACTGCCGTGATCCAAGCGTATGAACAGGGCTTCCGGCAATTTGATCTGGCCGATATTTATGGAAACGGAGCCTGTGAGGCCCTGTTCGGACAGGTGCTCAGAGAGGTACCCGGAATGCGACAGGATATCCGGATCACCAGTAAATGCGGGATCCGAAAGAGCGGGTATCCGGCTGGTTCAGACCCCGGACGCTACGACTTCTCCCAATCCTATATGTTGGATTGTGTGACCGGATCCCTGCGTCGTATGAACATTGAATATCTGGATACCCTGCTCCTTCACCGGCCCGACTACCTCATGGATCCGGAAGAGGTTGCCGGCACCTTTGAACAGTTGCGAACTTCCGGAAAGGTTCGAGCCTTCGGCATCAGCAATTTCCGTCCATCACAGGTCACACTGCTTAGCAACTATTGTTCTGTACCCCTTGTCAGCCATCAGGTGGAGATCAATATCCATAACATCAGCGCATTCCTTGATGGCACGCTGGATCAGTGCCAGGAACTGAAACTGATTCCTGAGGCCTGGGGCCCATTGGGAGGAGTCGCTTACCCGGCACGGGAGAATACCTTTACGATTACTACCACCCGGCGAATCTTCGCAGAGTTGGATTACCAGTCAGAGAAATACGGCACTGAAAACTGGATCATTGTGCTCGCCTGGCTTCTGAAACACCCATCCATGATCCGGCCGGTAATCGGAACCACAAACCCGGAACGAATTACAAAAGCCCGGGAAGCCCTGGAAATAGATTACGCTCGTTCAGACTGGTACCGGCTGCTGGAGGCACGGAACGGAATGCCGGTTCCCTGATTTCGGATTTCAGATTTCAGGTTTTTGGTTTCTGGTTACGGTTTTCTCTTTTTCAGGTAACAATACAGGCACCATCGATTCAACAATTTTTAACCTTAGACCCTCGACCCTCGTCCCTTCTCCCTCGTTCCTGTCAGAAGATCCATCCGCAGGCCCATTACCAGAACCAGGAGACCTACCAGTTGGACCAGGTGAAACAGGCCGTTGTGGTCGAATTCCCAGATGCAGGTAAAATGAATGGCCTCAATGGCCTGGATGACTGCCGCTATGATCGTGATGAGAATTCCGGTTGCCATCAGCAAAGCTCCCTGCAATCGTCTCCGGATGGATAACACAAGGTAGACAACAAGAGAGAAGAACATGGCAACGGCCTCATACAGGATGAAGACCAGGAAGGTTCCCGGGAAAAACAGCGTAACGAGGTAGAACATGGTTCCGCTGGCTATCAGCAGGGGGAGCACAAACCCGGGCAGGTTCCCGCGAGTCAGGTCATAGGCAACTCCCACTATGAACAGGGAGACGGTGAGTCCGAGAGCCAGGTTCAGGGGTTGCCAGAGGATGTAATTCAACCGGGCCGACATCTGAAACCCATGAGCTACAGCGCCTGTAATGGCAGCAAAAGCGAGCAGTCCAAACGCCCAGGCCCAGATTCTCCCTTTCTTAGGGTTATGTTGTTTTCCAGCCCTGCAAGTAATCCAGCCGGCCCACATGGCAACCAGGAAAAGCAGCACGTCTGTCGCAGCGGTGGTTTGTTCGGTGGGGATCTCGATAAAGATCATGAAGTAATACGAAATTAGGAAATTAGGAGATCGAAGATTGGATTATTCTGAAATCCCTTTGTAGCATTCCACAAACGACCGCCACTGCCGGTCGGTCAGCACGCCGTGAAGTGTTTCCATGAATTCACGCAGGCAACGTTTGAAAGCCTGATCCAGTTTCTCCCGGAGATGTAACCGGCGAAGCTCATGCCGGAATTCTGTACGAAGCTCAGCTACCTTGCGCCTGAACTCGCGTTCTGTCAGAGTTCCGTTGCGGTATGCAGAGACAAGCCGATGGAAGGTCTGCTGGTATTCCATTCGCAACTCACGGTAAACAGCCCGGGCGCGCTGCACGGCATTTTCTTTGCATGCCTCATACCCTTGCATCGTTCCCCTGATGGTCGAAATTTGTTCGTCCGACAGCTGCAACCCGCTTAAACAATGGAGAAAGGAGTGATCCCGGATGTAATACCAGTTGGCGGGATTGTCGTTCGCTGGGTCAGGCATTTCATCCAAGTAGGTTTCATCCAGCAGAAAATCTGCTGCAATACCCTCATTCAGCATCTCGATGCCAAAAGATGGGTTTTCGGGGAAGAGATCCTCTGAGGCCATCCGGTTCCACGATTGTTCGACGAGGAGACCGATCTGATCATCACCGGAGATATTCTGATCAATGGATTGATCTTTCTGACAACCGGCAAGTGCGAAAATCAGACCTGCAGCGAATGCATATTTAAAATGTCGGAAATTCATACTATCACTCTTTTGATTGTCCAAATATATAAAAAAAAGAACGTTTTAAAAAAAACTTTCCTCTTCCCTCTTACCTCATCCCTCATCCTTTTCCTTGAACAGTCGCAGGATGTCCTCCAGGTAATCGGTCTGAAGTTCCTGAATTTCAAGAAACTGCTTATGCTGATGAATCAGCAGATGGTCCAGCTTTTCATGAAGCAACTTGATTTCCAGTTCAGCCTTCAGGTTGATTTTATAATCATGTTCGCTGCGGATCCGGTCCTTATGCTCCTTCCGGTTCTGGCTCATCATGATAATGGGGGCCTGGATTGCTGCGAGGCAGGAGAGGATCAGGTTCAGCAGGATGAATGGGTAGGGGTCAAATGGTTTTCTGGAGAGAGCCCAGACGTTGATGGCAATCCAGGTAAAAAGGATGCCGAAGAAAATCAGGATGAACATCCAGCTGCCTCCGAACTCTGCAATAATGTCAGCAAACCGCTGTCCAATGGTTAATTTTTCATCTATTTCAGGTTCAATGTTCTCCGAAAGAATCTGGCTTCCCGATATGGCTTCAATGACCTCCTTCTCCAGGTGGTCAAGCTCCCGGCTTTCCTGCTGGATCAGGTTCTCCAGGTATCTTTTGCGATAGGTATTGAGGCAGTCATTCGAAATATAATCGCTGCGCTTCAGATCCGGATAATCGGCAAGGATCAGTTTGAAGATGCTGTCTCTCAGCAGGTCAGCCCTGTATGCATGTTCTGCATCGATCAGCTCGTGTGAAATGATGCAGGATACTTGTTCCATGATTGTCAGATTTTAGTTTGCAGTCCGCAGTCCGCAGTCCGCAGTCAAACATCATTATACTTCCCTCATCCTTCATCCCTCATCCCTCGTCCTTCGTCCCTTCATCCTCGCGTAGGGCACAACCGACTGACCGGCAAATTCCCTGCGAATGTATTTGAAGTAGCCGGCAATTGCGACCATCGCGGCGTTATCTGTGGTATATTCAAACGGGGGGATGAAGATGTTCCATCCCTCTTTTTCACCCATCTCAAGTAACGTCTGGCGTAAGCCTGAGTTGGCCGACACCCCTCCTGCAATAGCGACATCTGCAATGCTGGATCCTGGATCCTGGATGCTGGATGCTGGATTCTGGATCTCGTATCTCGTATCCCGTATCGCGTATCTCAGTTTTTCCACCAGGATATCTACGATTGTCTTCTGGATCGAAGCACAGAGATCAGCCATGTTCTTTTCTATGAACCCCGGATCCTTTTTCAGTTCATCCCGTATGAAGTAGAGGAACGAGGTTTTAAGACCGCTGAAGCTGTAATCCAGCCCGGGGATCACGGGTTTGGCAAAGGTGAAACGGGCAGGATCGCCCTCCTGTGCCAGGCTATCAATGACGGGACCGCCGGGATAGGAGAGACCAAGGATCTTGGCGGCTTTGTCAAAGGTTTCTCCTGCGGCATCATCGATGGTCTGTCCGATGATCTCCATATCGAAGTGATCGCGAACCAGTACGATCTGCGTATGGCCGCCGGAAACGGTCAGACAGATAAACGGAAAAGAGGGGTGAGCATGCGGGATTTCCTTCTCTTCCAGAAAATGGGCCAGGATATGGGCATGCATATGGTCTACCTCGATCAGCGGAATGCCCAGCCCCAGGGCGAAACTCTTCGCAAAAGAAGTGCCCACCAGCAGCGATCCGAGCAGTCCGGGACCCCGTGTAAAGGCTACAGCGGCGAGTTGATTTTTACGTATATTTGCTCTTCGGATAGCAGCTTCAATTACCGGTATGATGTTTTGCTGATGCGCGCGGGACGCCAGTTCCGGAACCACCCCGCCAAACTCCCGGTGGACCTCCTGGCCGGCAGTCACGTTAGACCGTACGACGGTGCTTTCCACGACAGCAGCGGAGGTGTCATCGCAGGATGATTCAATGCCGAGGATAAAAGGTTGTAAGGGATTCATCAATGGTTTACCACATACAAAAGTAACATAAAAACAGCAGGTAAAATAGGACTCTGTGTGCTGACGGTTGTGGTTTCTCTCATCCTTACCTTATACCTGGTACTGCGTGAACCAACGGTTCAGACACTGGCTGCCCGGATGGCTGCCGACTGGCTCTCACGGGAACTTCATACCACGGTGCGGATCGGAGGATTCGGCCTGTCGATCCGCAACGGTCTGGTGCTCGAGAAGATTTTGGTCAAGGACAACCGGGATACAACCTTGTTTGCCGCCCGGGAACTGGGAGTGAAACCTGTCTGGTTCAGCATGGCAGGACGCAATATTGTAGTACAGAAGCTTTTCATCAGTCAGGGGGAGTTTCAATTACTGACCCACAGAGGGGATTCTGTATTGAACCTGCAGTTCATCATCAACCACTTTACCTCTGCCGATACGGTTGTTAAAAAGGTTGATACAATACCTGCCCTACCCTGGACAATCTCCTGTTATCAACTGGATCTTAACGGGATCCGGTTTCATTTCCAGGATGCCAATAAACCGGCAGTGGCGGAGGGCATGGATTATGCCAACATCGATGTTCGCAATATTGACCTTCACATATCCAATGTCTTGATCAAAGGAGACACCATTCAGGCCAGCATCAACAGCCTCTCAGCACGGGAACGGTGTGGACTTAACCTGCTCGAATTCCATGGTAATTGCCGGGTTAGCGGACGATTTATCGAAGTGATGGACCTGAATCTGAAGACTGACCATTCGGATCTCTCGCTCGATTTTGCGTTCCGGTACAGGAGTTTTAATGCGTTTACCGATTTCCTGAAACTGGTGACCATCGAAGCGGATATTCAGCCGTCGGACTTTGATATGACCGATGTGGGCTTTTTTGCTCCGGACGTGAAAGCCATGACCAACAGATTCAGGCTTGACGGAGATGTAAATGGAACGGTCAGCAAGTTCCATGCCCGGAACTTCCGGGTGGCTTTCGGAGAACAAACGCTCTTTAACGGGGATATTTTTGCAGTCGGATTGCCGGATATTTTCTCTACGTATGTGGACATGAAAATCAACAACCTGACCACAACAACTGAAGACATTCGATCCTTCCGGATACCGGGTGATCCGGATACCCTTGCGATCCCCGGACTGATCGCCACCCTGGGATTGATTCAGGTGAAAGGTGAATTCACCGGCTTTATAAATGATTTTATCTCCCGGGCAGATGTGCAAACCGGCCTGGGAAATGTTCAAACAAACCTGCAGCTGACACACGTTCGTGAGGGTGGCCCACTGGCTTATAAGGGCGAATTCAGGATCTCCTCCTTCGATCTGGGAAAATTGACCGGTGAAGAGCCCTTGCTGGGGAAAGTCACCCTTCGTGCCAATCTCGACGGGCAGGGCGTCTCCCTGAACGAAGCCGATTTACTGATGCAGGTCCGGATCGATTCAGCTTTTCTGAACCACTATAATTATAAACAGGTAGCAGTGAACGGATCGATGATCAGGAAGAAGTTTTTTGGAGATCTGACGGTCAGCGATCCCAACTTGCAGTTTACATTCCATGGCATGGCCGACTTCGGCGATACCCTTCCGGTTTTTAATTTTAAAGCCTGGATCGATCATGCCCAGCTTTACAACCTGGGGTTTCTGAAGCGTGATTCGGTGGAGATTTTCAGCGGGGTCATTACTGCCGATTTCCAGGGCAGTACCGTGGATAACGCCAGCGGAACCCTGAACCTGAACGACCTCTCTTACTGGGAAGGTCCTAAACGGGCCGTGATCGACTCCCTGCTGGTGCAAACCGGGTATGACAAAGCCGGGAGGAAGTCATACGAGGTACGATCTGACCTGCTGGATGCCGATTTTACCGGTGAATTTGCCTTCTCAAAACTGGTTCCCTCCCTGGTGACATTTATCCGGAATTACCTGGCCAGCTTTGAGATGCGTTTCGATTCAACGCGGGACTACCACTATTCAGGACAGGAGCTTGATTACCGGATCCGATTCAAACGTACCAGTGATGTGACGGCCATTTTCCTCCCGTTTCTGAAAATCACCCCCGGCTCCTTCCTCGAAGGGAATTACAGCGAAGCAAAAAAAATATTATCCCTGAATGGCGAATCACCATTGCTTCAGGTAGCGGGTATCAGTCTTGAACAATGGTACATTGATGCCGAAACACGGACTCATGAACTGAGCATCCATACCGGTTGTGACAAGCTGGTTATGGATAAATCGGATGAAGAAGATACCATTTACATACAGTTGGATACCCTGCAGCTCATCGCCACTATCCGGCAGGATAGCATTCTCTATAACCTGAATTCTTCGTCAGGGAAAGACCACAGCTTTTTGCAGGGGTTCCTGGCTTTTCTGGAAGGCGGAAGCATCAAGATCAAGCTGACAGACCTTGATCTCCGGCTGGCCGGTAATCCCTGGACTATCTCCTGCGATAATTTCGCACTCCTGGATACCTCAGTGATCGAATTGCATGATGTCACCTTTACAAGCGGGGATCAGTTGCTCTCTCTCAACGGACGGATCTCACACGATCCAAAGGATACACTGGCCCTGAATTTCCGCGGAGTGAATGTTTCCGAAGCTGACTATTTCTTTGGCACTCCCACTATCGATATCGATGGTATCCTCTCCGGGAACCTGAAGATCAATGATGTATACAATGAGCTTTCGGTCTATTCCGATCTGAGACTCGACCATTTCAGTTTCAACAAGCAGCATCTTGGAGATGCCGTTTTAAAGGTTGACTACAACAGATCTGAGGATAAGTTTGATGTCCTTTCCGAGATCATATACACAGGCAATATAGGGCAGAACATACCTTTTTCACTCGCCGGAAGTTATTTTACAGCCAAACCTGATCCGCATTTTGATTTTACCCTCAAACTGAAAAACCTTGACCTGCGTATGCTGGAACCCTTTGTGGCCGGTTTCATGTCGAAGCTGACGGGGCTGGTTTCCGGTGAGGTGAAGATTACCGGAAACCTGGAGGAGCCGACGATGCGCGGAGAGTTGAAACTGATGCGTACAGAGTTCAACATCAGCTACCTTAACGTGCCTTACTCCGTGGCTGATGTAATAGCCGTTGAGCCCGACAGGCTGGCATTCAATAACATCGTCCTGTACGATTCACTGGGAAACAAAGCGTATCTGAACGGGTCCATCAACCACAGGTATTTCAAGGACCTGAGCCTGAACCTCAACATCCGTATGGATGATTTTTCCGCTTTCCGGAACAGCTATTCCCAGAACAGTATCTTTTACGGGAAAGCACGGGCAAGCGGAACGGTAAACATCACGGGACCGCTTGATAACATCAAAGTGGTGGTAAATGCAAAAACAGGATCACGTACTGACGTCACTATCCCGATCAGCCTTACCCAGGATGTGGGACAGGTTGATTACATAATGTTTGTTCAACCCACGGGAGATTCCCTGGATAGCATTCCGAAACGAGCTGTCCTACGGAAGGCTACCGGCCTGACCCTGGCCATGAGTCTGGATGTGCAGCCCGACGCCCAGGTGCAGGTCCTGTTTCCGGATCAGCTGGGAAATATCAAGGCAACCGGTTTCGGAGACCTCAGCCTGGGGATGACCCCTACTACGCCATTTAACCTGCATGGGCGCTACTCAATTAACAATGGATCCTTTCTCTTCCAGATGCGTAACCTGATCCGTCTTCCGTTTGCCATCAAAGAGGGCAGTTCGATATCGTGGACCGGAGATCCGACTGATGCAAACATTTCCCTGTCGGCAATCTATAAGACCAAAGTTTCCATTGCCGGGTTAAGTGCCGAAACTTCTACGGTTCAGGGTAGGATCCCCGTAGAGTGTATCATCCGGCTGAACGGAAAACTGATGAACCCGATCATGTCGTTCGGCCTCGCCCTACCCAATGCCCAGGAGAGTGAACGGAGCCTGGTGTTCAACGCCATCGACACCAACAACACGGCCGAGATGACGCAACAGGTGTTGTATATCCTGGTAATGAACCAGTTCAAACCGGTTGCAGGGGGCTCTGCACCGACGGTTGACGTAGGCAGTGCATCACTCTCTATTATAACCAACCAGATCAGCAGCTGGCTTTCGGGGATGTCGCATAACCTCAACATCGGGGTCAATTACAAACCCGGATCTTCCACTGCCAGCCAGGAGATCGATATGACCCTATCCACCCAGCTTTTCAATGACCGACTGCTCATCGACGGGACCTTCGGGATGTCGTCCTACAGCAATACTTCGGCTGCCCAGGCCAGTACCATCGTGGGGGATATCAACATCGAATACATTCTCACCAGGAACCGAAGATGGCGGATCCGGGCGTTTAACCGAACCAACACCATCGACATTCTGAACAACAACGCTCCCTATACACAGGGTGTAGGGATCTCCTATCAGAGGGATTTTTCCACCTGGAAGGAGCTGTTTACAAAATCAAGCTCCAAATGACAAGCTCCAAATGACAAATAATACCCAAGGACCAAATACCCAAAACCAGACAGACCAACGACCAAATCATATAAAATGAAGCCCGTTCCTTCGATATTTTTTCTTTACCTGCAGCTTTTTCCGGCAATGACGGAAGCACAGATCGTTATCAATCAGTGGGATATGCCCGTTGCCGGAGATACCCTCCGGGTGAGCATAACCAGCATTGTCCCGGTCGATTACAGCAAGACGGGCCGGGATACTACCTGGGATTTCTCCATGCTCCAACCGATGAGCCAGCGTGTCGACACCTTTGTTTCAGCCAGTAATACGCCTCCGGAGTACTGGCTCTTTTTTATTCCCGGCGTAGTGACCAACCTGGCCAGTCCCAGGGGAAACAGTGAATTTTTCCCCGGTTTTCCGATCAACCAGTTTTATACGTTCTACAACAATACCAGCGCAGCGTATGTGGATGCCGGATTTGCCTTTAAGATTCAGGGGATTCCTGTGCTGCAGGTTGACAGCGAAGGATTCCTGACCACGGCCACTTACCTCGACAGCACCAGGATGCCTTCGGTCGGACTATCCGTTTCCCTGGGTCCCGATACGGCAGTTAGTAAAGGAGCCGTGGTTCCCCTTCATGCGTCAGTGACTGGTGGCACGCCTCCATACAGGTATTTCTGGAGTACACTGGACACCGGCCAGTCGCTGACGGTCACCATGGATTCCACGCAGCAATTCGGAGTAGTGGTCATCGACGGACTCAATGGTTTTGCCTCTGACCAGAAACTTGTCACAGTAGTCTCTCCCGGGATAGAGGAACAGGAAAGCCAATTACTTTCCATTTATCCCAACCCGTCTTCAGGCCTTTTCCGGATTCATCTTCCCAGACCGGGTCAGGCAGGTACGCTGGTGGTCCATAGTTGGAGCGGAAAAGAGATACTCAGACAAGAGGTATCCAGCCTGACTGCCTTAATAGAACTGGACCTGACAACATCTCCCGGCGGCATTTATATGATCCGCCTGACTACAGGAAAGGGTGTACTGACCGGGAAGGTAGTGAAGTTACCTTAGTGCAGTGGTGCAGTGGTGCAGTGGTGCAGTGGTGCAGTGGTGAATTAAATCGTAAATCGAATGTCATTGCGAGGAGCGTAGTGACGAAGCAAAATCGGAGATGTCATTTGCTGTCTACAGGAGTTCCGCCGGCTCGGGAAAGACCTTCTCGCTCGTTCTGGAATACCTGACGATAGTACTGAAAGATCCTTCGGGATTTCGCCATATCCTGGCCATTACGTTTACCAACAAGGCTGCGAATGAGATGCGGGAACGTGTGATGCAGGCGCTGCAGAATCTTGCCCGTTACCGGGAGATCACGCCTGAAGGTTCTTTCCATCAGATGCAGCAGCGCCTCGTGGAGGTGACCGGCCTGGCAGAGGAGGAGTTATCCCGCCGGGCCCGGGAGGCATTATCCCTGATCCTTCATCACTATTCGGAATTTTCTATCGGAACGATTGATAGTTTTTCACACCGGATCATCCGGGCATTTGCTCACGATTTCGGACTGCCGGTTTCATTCTCCGTGGAGCTGGATGCTGAGGAGTTACTCACTACAGCGGTAGATCTCCTGCTGGAACGGGCCGGTCAAGATGAAGAACTCACACGGATTCTGGTTGGTTTTCTTGAATCCAGGATGGAGGAAGACAGGGGTTGGAATATAGACAGTTTGCTGATTGAATTTGCACGACTCTTGCTCGATGAAGAAGGAGAAGAGCGGATCAGGGAGCTGTCGGCTCTCTCCCTGGTTGATTTTCACCGGATCACCCGGCAGTTGCATGCCCGGATCAGGGAGGTTGAACAGGCCTGCAAAAACCTGGGAGAAGAGGGATTGACGCTCATCGGAAAGGAGGCTATCCCGTATACCGCATTCTATCATGGAAAAAACGGGATCCCCGGCTATTTCAGAAACCTGGCAGCGGGGGCAGTGGATAAACTTGTACCGAACAGCTGGGTTACCACTACCTTCAACG
>QYQJ01000171.1 GCA_007280875.1 Bacteroidota bacterium | reverse complement strand
TTATTATTCCCATTAATGGTTTATTTAAGAGTAACCCTGTAATCCCCAGTACACAAACAAAGACCAGACCAAGATCGGGTACACCGAGGCGTTTAAAGGGGATCTGGATCAATACCGGTATCAGAAAAGCCGGTATGATTGCCAGCCAGTTTGCAGCGCCAATCCCCTGGTAATTAAATGCACTCCCCTTGCTCAGATCCATTCGCTTTTTATTAAAAGTGGCAAAATAGAGGAGAATGTATGAGAGAATTCCGATATTATACAGAAACATCGACGTGTTGATAAAAAGAATACGGATCCCGAACAAGAAGTACGGGATCGTCAGTACGTAGCAGATGGTAGCAATGCTAATGGCAATCAGGAATTTAACTCTGATATACTGCTGAAAATCAATATTTTTTGAAAGAAGAGCATCAAAGTAGTTACTTTCATATCCAAACGCATAGTTAGTATAGTTCAGCATCATTCCACCGGACATAAAGACCCCGACAAATAGCAGCAGAAACTCCTGGTCCTGATAGACCGGATTAAAATAGAAGAACAATCCATATCCCAGGAAAAGCGGCAGCATATAGAGGATCGTTCGGGTCCGTTTATGCCGCCAGTAGAGTTTCATCTCCAGCATAATGATGGTACCCGTGATCCCCAGAGATTTCAGCCAGTGCTTCTCAGAGCCGGACCGTACTTCACGATGTTTGTGAACCCTTACATTTTCCGGGTACAATCGTGATTTAAGAAACTTATAGTGAAGTAGATACATGAATACCATCCAGGCACAAGGGAGCAGAACAAGAAGTGATTGTTGCATAATTGCCCCAAAGATCCGGGAGGAACCGGTTGAAAGGGAGAACAAACCGGTTTTTTCCAATGCAAAGAACGTTCCAATAGAAATGATAAGCAGCAGGATTACCCAGGGTTTTGTGCCAAAAATCCGCTTGATGTAAGTGGCAAGGAACGTATTCCCGAGAATCAGAAAGAACACGGTAATAAACCAGATAAGTGATTGAATTCCTGTTGTTTGTGGTAAAATAAGAGTCAAGAGAACCGGGATAAAGATAACCAGAGGGATCAGGTTAAAGATATTCAGAACTGTCCTCACTACCATGTAATGAATAATCGTGTTCTTCCGGATGGGCAAATGAAGAAATGAAGCCAGTGAAATAGCGGGTAACGATTGCATCATGAAGCGGATAAAGAGGTCGATCAGGAAGTAAAACAGAAGAAATCCGTTAAATAGAGATACAGGATCTTCTTCAGGAGCCAGCTCTTTCAGGATTCTGGGGATCAGCAGTCCAAGCAAGAGGAGATAGGCCATAGCAAGGAGCAGGAAGAATCCGATAACCAGGTTGAGTGCCAGGTTTTTCTGCCAGAAAGTCGATCTCCTGGCAGATTTCCATTCAAACTGTATAAATGTGTAAAGCATGCCTGTCCGAATTACCGGCCGCAAGATAAATAAAAAGGTTGTCCTTCTCGCAGGAAAAGGACAACCCTTCCAATGAACTCGATGAAACCGTTTATTTAACCGGGAAGAGGATCTGGGTATTCCATTTGGCGGTATCGGGCTCAACCATTGGATCGGTCACGTAGATCTCCCATGGATTACCAATGATCTCCAGTCCGCCCTGGGCGATGTATTTATCCAGGGCTTTGTACACACTGGCTGTCTGGTCGTATGATCCGAAATAATCGGCCATGACCACCTTCTGTCCGGGAATCTCCTCAGCCCTTATCCGGCCTTTCCCTCCAACGGCATAAGCCACAGCGATACCCATGTCGAACACAGCGAATTGAGTAACAGTATCCCAGGATACATAGATGGCAAATGGATGTTCTTTAGCTTCCAGGCGTCTCATTTTGATAAATTTCATCAGTTCTCCGTACCCCTTTCCCATCACCTGGCCATATGTCTCAGGACCTGCAGAATCGCGGATCAATAATACAATCTGATCCTCCGTGTACGTTTCGGTTATTGGCGGCCAGCCGTGACGCTCTTCTGCTACTTCCTTCAGGTTAGCCAAACCCTTTTCGAAATCCGGTCCCATCATCCGGTCCATAAAGAGGCCCATATACCTGTTGAACGGATTGAAACCGAGATCTCCCTGATCAGACCAGATAATCAGCACGGAATCATTTATTTCGTCATAAACAAAACTTCCTTTTGATTGATACTTTCCCTCTTCGAACGAGAGGTCATAGGCAAATAAGGTCCCTGGAACTGCTTCTGTTACAATGAGTTCACCATCTCCGATTAACGTTCCGTTCCATTTCCAGATGGTCCCAACTTCACAATCGTTTCCCGAAAGTTCAAACAGTGCAGTGGTATCGAAATTTTTAGTCCATGGGGCCCAAAGATCCCACTTTTTCAGGCTACAGGTCAGGTCGTACACGAGGGTTTTATCCGCTCCGATGGTAATACTGCGCTCCACTTTATACTGGCGGGGAAGCAGGTAAGCAATGATTACAAGGACTGCGATGATAATCAGCAGCCACAAGACAATTTTTCCGAATGTTCTCATTTGAAACAGGTTATAAGGTTAATAGCGTAAAAATACGACAAACCTTGCTGAAAATCAACTGTTGCCCTAAAAAATAGCAAGAAAAAAGGATTGAATCACTGAGAGGATGCGTTGTTTGGGTTTTCCTGTTGATGCTTCTGCCTCATTCTCAAGCAGTTCCTTTTCATAAAAAACCGTATGGGGATCGTATTTTTCAGCATAATACCGGATCCGATGTTTCATTACCTGAAAGTATTCTTGCTGAGAACAATCTATATTTAAGTTATTCATGGTAGTTTAAGTTAAGTTCAAGGAATTCAATGACCATGATAAAACTACATTGCACTGAAACAATTTGCAATTAAATTAAACAAAAAGTTGAGCTTAATTAAATAAAAATAATTTTGGTTAAGTAGGCTTAAGCACTTAATTAAGCTTAAATTTGCTTAAGTCATATTATTGTCGTATATTTGCTTAACTTTTTAACTTATTCCATGTTTGAAAAGACCATTTCTTTCCGTATACTCCAACTGATACCGGATGTTATTCCCGGGATTGAACAAGCAGTACTTGTTCATTATCAGCAGGATAAAAATGATTTTTCGGGGTATTTATTGAAAGCGGAAGAGGCCGGATACAGAACAGAACGGATCAGGACCGAGGCAGGAAATTCATTTTTCCTGGAGTTCATTGCTTCTCCCCAGTACTACCGGTGGTTTTCCCGGGAGCAGATCCCGTTTGAGATCAAATCGAGCAGTAAGGTGCAGCTCACAATCTTTAATGAATTCAAAAACAGAGTATTATTAATTAAAATATGGGACCAGGCTTCCGGTACTTCCGATCTTTTTTTCTTTTATTTAAATGAAAATCTGAGCAACTTTTTACTGGACAAGGTTACTGAACCCTTTTCTGCCCAGCATAAGAATATGGTCGGTTATCTGATCTACCATTCCATCAAGGCGTTGTTTCAGGTACTTCAACACTATGATCACCTTACCGAGACTTTTCATGATCAGCTTCGGGCTGTGGTCAAAGAGCGGGATCACCTTCATGAACAGTTAGAGCACACGTCCAATCAGGAGCGGCAGGATGTGTTGAAACTCGCCCAGTATCACCTCCACAGGATTACAGGCGAACTGCAGCTGAAAGCCTCATTTACCGATTCAGCACGGATCAAGCTGCGAAATTTCAACGGTGAGTTATATCAATTGGAAGAGGTAATCAGGAAAGCTATTGAATTTGCGGGAGCCATCTCCTCCCCTTCCGGCACCACTCAATTATTACTTGCCGATTATCATATCAGTTATCCTGAACCCAATCAACACATTGTTGCTGAAGAGGTTCAGGATGGATTGCCGCAACGATTGGTCAAGACCCACCTCCTGCTTGACCGGTTGGAGCATGCTGCTGCCAGCATCAAGCAGAGAAGAGTGCCTTTAACCAGTGCCAGTGTGGGGAAAGAGTTTCCCACCCCGATTTCGGCCCCGGCCATCACCGATGCGCTGCGCAAGCATAAGAAGCGAATAGTCCAGCTGTTTGACCAGTATCCGGATAAATGGGAGATCATACGCCATGAGTTCAGGCCCGTGCAGAATCTGATGAATTCTCTTCAGGATCAGGAGCAGTTGTCAGCTTGATAAATATTTATATTTTTGCATGGATGAAGATAGCCGTAACCGGAGCCAACGGACATGTTGGTTCAAATCTGTGCAAAACTCTTCTGGATCAAGGTTTTCATGTCAAAGCGCTGGCTCACCGGAATACCGGAGCGATTCAGGATCTTCCATTGGAGTTGATCCAAGGTGATTTACTGGATAGGGACTCCATCCGCAACCTTTTGCACGGGGCTGATTTTTGTTTTCATCTGGCTGCCTGCATCTCAATCAAAGGGGATCCTGACGGGATGGTTTGGAAGATCAATGCGGAGGGGACCCGGAATATGGTTGAGATTGCCCGGGAATCCAATCTGCAGCGGTTCATTCATTTCAGCAGTATTCATGCCTTTCAGCAGCATCCTAGAGAGGAGCCGCTCGATGAAACCAGAGCCCTGGTTACACATACAGGATTTGCCTATGACAGGTCCAAAGCCGAGGGTGAACGAGCAGTATTGCAGGCTATTTCAGACGGGTTGGATGCGCTTATTCTCAGTCCGACCGCTATTATTGGCCCGGGAGATCCTGAACCCTCCCTAACGGGGAAGGCGTTACTGGAGTTATATCACCGGCAGATTCCTATGCTTGTACCCGGCGGATACAACTGGGTGGATGTGAGGGATGTAGTGAATGGGGCAATCAATGCAATGACACTAGGGCGTACCGGTGAGAAGTACTTGCTATCCGGCACCTGGCATAGTTTATGGGAACTTGCTTCACTGATATGTCGGGTGACCGGTTCCGGTACCCCGCAACGAGTAGTCCCGATGTGGTTGGCCAGAGTGGGATTGCCCTTCATTACCCTGTACAGTCAGTTTACCGGTGGTGAACCACTCTATACAAGTGAATCCCTCCAGATTATCTCAGAAGGCAACCACTGCATCAGTAATGAAAAGGCACGACGGGAACTGAATTTTGCTCCCCGCGAACTGGAGGAGACAGTCAGGGATGCTTTTGCCTGGTTTAAAGAAAAAGGATACATTCACTAAACTGGTTGGCTCATGAGTAATTCTACTTTTTATTTCGTTGTCTATGTCTGGATTGCGATTGCGCTGGTGATTTTTCCGATTGTCCTTCGTGTTACCGCACCCTACGGGCGACATACAACAAAAAAATGGGGAGCACTGATCAACAACCGCGTGGGTTGGATTATCATGGAGTCACCTGCTCTGCTTGTGTTTGCGACCTTTTTCCTCTGCGGATCGGCCATCCATACAGTAGTGAACTGGATTTTTTTCGGGTTATGGGTGTTGCACTACATCAACCGTACCTTTATTTTTCCGTTCAGGTTACGGACCAGGGGAAAGAGAATGCCGCTGGCCATTGTTTTTATGGCCCTGGGATTCAATTTTGTAAATGGCTTTATCAACGGGTACTACCTGGGATCGCTCACCTCCTATCCCATTTCCTGGGTGACCGATCCTCGGTTCATCGCCGGTATTGTGATGTTTCTGGGGGGAACGGTACTAAACTGGCAATCTGACGATATCCTTATCCACCTGAGGAAACCTGGTGAGACAGGATATATCATTCCAAAGCAGGGCTTATTCAGGTACATTTCCTGTCCTAACCATTTCAGTGAGATGGTGGAGTGGTTCGGCTTTGCTATGATGACCTGGAGCACACCAGCTCTTGCGTTTGCAATATGGACAATGGTTAACCTCCTGCCAAGGGCCTTACATCATCACCGGTGGTATAAAACCACTTTTCCTGATTATCCGGCCAGCCGTAAAGCGTTAATCCCCTTTATCCTGTAAGGAGAAAAACCTGCTGACATACAGCAGATGAAATCCTTAAAAACCGTGATGGGAACCCCGTCTGGCCGACAGAGTTCCCATCCTACATCCCTGCGGCCGTGGCCACATGGCGCGTCAAGCTACGGTTATTGAGGCTGATGGTCAATCCGGGTTTCCCCTTCTTTTCCACCCCGCTCTCCGCTCAAGCCCTCCTTGCGGTGGACCTTCCCGGGAGCGCCCAGATTATTGAACCTGGTACCAGAACGAATCTTGCGGATCCTCCTTTGCCCAGGTTTGGGTCTGGAGTGCTGTCTCCTTGCGGTTTCTGCTTTCACAGCCCCAATTTCTCAGCGGACCTTTTATCCCTCACTTGCAAAACCAAATATACACCTGCTTATGCCTGAAAGTCAATTTTTCCGTCTTATTTGTAGTCACAAAAAATTAACAAAAGTTATTAACAAATTGTTAATAACTCACTTCATTAAAGAACTTGAATCAGAGAATGTTACGGGAAGAAGAAAAAAGGGTTGTTAAAAAGTTGTTGAAAACCTGTTTATTTCGCAATTATGACTGTCAGTCCCCGCTTGTTCATTTCGTCATGCAACGGCTTCAGTTCCGTAAAAGAGCCCTCTTTTACACTGCATTTCCCCTTGTAATGCGCGATCCAGGCACACTGTTCCGCCTGAAGGGGGTCATGACCGCATACATCGATGAGTGTTTCGATCACAAACTCAAAGGAATTCACATCGTCGTTGAACAGGATCAACTGATTCAGTTGCTTTGCCTGATCTTGGTGTTGTTCAACCGGTTTAACCTTTTCCCTGACCATTGGAAGGTGATTGTGTGCACAATGATACTAATTTTTTCAGGATCAAGTCGTATTTTTGATAAAATTTTCCCGATGTCATTGGATCGATTCATTGTTTCGGTTTCAAGGAGGCTTTCACAACCTTTACCTGGTATGCAGGCCCAGCTCCGTATGTCATCGATGCGGCGCATGCAGGAATTG
>QYQJ01000204.1 GCA_007280875.1 Bacteroidota bacterium | reverse complement strand
GAACAGGCTTTGGTTTGCGGAGAGGCACTCGGTGCGGATTTCATCCAGTTGTTCGTGCCATCCGGTTGTTCCCACTACTACCGGTACTCCGAGGTTGAAGCAGCGATGGATGTTGTCAACCACGCTGTCGGGAATGGAGAAATCGAATGCAACATCAGCAAGATTCAATTCGTGAAGGCCGGTTTCCCACTCTTCAGGCCGGTCAATGGCCAGTATGATCTCATGACCTTTCTCGAGGGCCAGTTTTTCAATCTCCCGCCCCATTTTTCCATATCCAAGGAGTGCAAATTTCATTGTTGTTTTGTTAAAATCTAAGACTCAGTTTAATACCCGGTTGTATCCGGAATGCCCGTGCCGGTGGAAGCAGATCAGGTGTGATTCGCAGCGACAGGTTGTCGGTGACGTTATAGGTATAGAGATGGGCATCTACGGCAGCATCTACGATGTTGAGTATGTACCACACCGTGGTGATCAGAATACTGATTTCCAGGTTCCGCCGGTAATATTCTGTAGCGCTGAGCAATTCACTCGCACTGTATTTATTCACCAGGCTGGCGTAGTTCCCGTTCAGGTCCCCGTTCACACTTTCAATGTAGGCCGATTTGTAAGTCAGGTAGTTATCCGTATTGAAATAGATAAAATAGCCCATCACTCCGAATCCTGCGTAGATGATAGGCAGTTTCCAGTATTTCCGGTTGTAGATCTGGCCCAGGCCCGGCAGAATGACTGAATAGAGGGTTGCTTTTCGTGGACTGTGAAGCTTCATCATGATTGAATCGGAAACCGGGATGGTATCCCGGACATGGGAGGTTTTTCCTTTTTGCGCAAGGGCTGAACCGGGCAGGAACGATCCGCTGCATAGAATAACAGAAAACAGGATGTGAATCGTCAACTGGCGCACAGGTATTTGCGTGTGAAGGTTATGATTCGAGCTGATCAAAGATCCGCTTTAAGTCCTCTTCCGACTGAAAGGGGATAGTGATGGTGCCGGCTCCTTTTCTGTTCACCTGTAACCGCACACGTGTATTCAATCTGGATTTCAGTCGTTCCTGCAGCTCCGAGTAACGGGGAGGAAGCTCTTCGCGCGTTTGTTTTCCTTGTGCCGACGGACTCGTGTGAGCTGCGCGGGACAGGGCTTCCACCTCTCGTACAGACAGGTTTTTCGAAAGGATCTGTTTGAAGATGCGGAGTTGAGCAGGAGCCTCTTCCAGGGTAATGAGTGCCCGGGCATGGCCCATGGTGATCTTTTTCTCCCGGATGGCAATCTGGATTTCGGCCGGCAATTTCAGCAAACGGACATAGTTGGAGATGGTGGAACGGTCCTTGCCAACCCGCTGGCTGAGCTCTTCCTGCCGGATCTGGCACTCCTCCATCAGGCGCTGGAAGCAGATGGCCACTTCGATGGGATTAAGGTCTTCCCGCTGGATGTTTTCCACCAGTGCCATTTCGAGCATCTGTTCGTCGTTGGCGACCCGGATGTAGGCCGGGACCTCTGTAAGGCCGGCTACCCGTGCAGCTTTCAAACGCCGTTCCCCGGCAATTAGCTGGAATCTGTCAGGACCCAGTTTTCGTATCGTCACGGGCTGAATGATCCCCTGATGCTGGATCGACATGGCCAGGTCGGCCAGCTCCGCACGATCGAAGTCGGTACGGGGTTGGTACGGGTTGCTTTCAATGTCGTCAATGGTGATCATTGCAACCGATCCAACCAGTTGATTGATCTGCACCTCCCGGGGAGCCTCTTCCAGTTCGCTCCCTTCGAGCAGTGCACTCAATCCCCTGCCCAGTGCTTTTTTCTTTCCTGACATATCAGACATTTATTTGTTTTTCCGAATTGGATATCCGGGTTAGTTCGTTCTTTTGCAGGATCTCCCGGGCCAGGCTCAGGTAGTTGGTGGCACCGGGGCTGTTGATGTCGTGCGTCATGATGGTGTCACCAAAACTGGGTGCTTCACTCAGCTTGACGTTCCGGTTAATCAGGGTTTCGAACACCAGTTGCTGGAAATGGGTCTGAACCTCCTCCACCACCTGTTTGGATAGGTTCACCCGGCTGTCGTACATCGTCAGCAGGATGCCTTCAATGTCCAGGTCGGGATTGAGCCTGGACTGGACGATCTTGATGGTGTTTAGCAGTTTGCCCAACCCCTCCAGGGCAAAATACTCGCACTGAACCGGTACAATCACAGAATCGGCCACCGTAAGGGCATTGACGGTGATCAGTCCAAGTGAAGGAGAACAATCGATCAGGATAAACCGGTACTCATCCCTGATTTTCGATACCACCTTGCGCATCATCTTTTCCCGGTTCGGCATGTTGATCATTTCGATTTCAGCCCCCACAAGGTCAATATGCGCGGGAAGCAGATCCAGGAAAGGGGTAGAAGTGTTGAGGATGATATTCCTTGGATCCACGTCATCCATGATGCATTCGTAGATACTTGTCTTGATATTTCTCGGGTCAAATCCTACACCTGAAGTGGCGTTTGCCTGTGGATCGGCGTCGATGATCAGGGTTTTATATTCCAGAACAGCAAGCCCTGCAGCCAGGTTAATGGCTGTGGTGGTCTTTCCGACTCCCCCTTTCTGATTGGCAATTGCAATGACTTTTCCCATGAATGCAAAAATACATTTTAATGACGAGACCCCTCAAAGATGTTGATAAGTTTTGGGAAACGGAACAAGCTGCATGCGAGCCAGCTTGTAAACAGATTCACGGTTTCGTTACTGATCTTCGTCCGGATCGGAAGCCAGATCTTCAAACCGAATGTCAGTGTGTGTACGCTTGGATACGGACTCTTCTGCGGGTTCATCCGGACTCTCCCCTTCACGGGTCTCCGTGATGGGCTGCTCCTGCTTGATATAACCAATGACCTCGGTTAATCCTTCTGTAAATTTGTGGAAATCCTCTTTGTACAGAAACAACTTGTGCTTTTCATAGAAAAACTTGCCCTGATCGTTGTTGAATCTTCGCTTGCTTTCGGTGATCGTCAGATAATATTCATCAGAGATCGTTGCTTTCACATCAAAAAAGTAGGTCCGTTTTCCTGCCCTGACAGCTTTCGAAAAGATTTCGCCTCTGTCCCTGTCTTTCTTTTCGTTTTCTTCCATGTTTCCTGCACAAGTTTTTGGTTAGAACGCAAAAATATAAATATTATTTGAAACAAAAAGTTTATTTCCATGAAATGCGTAGCTTTGCAGGCCAAATTGATCTATGCTGGGCAGGAGACATTTCAGAGCCAAAGTTTTACAGGGATTATATGCTTTTTTTCAGGGAGGGGAACCCAGGCTGGAACAGGCAGAGAAAAACCTCCTCCAGAGCATCGACAGGATCACCGAACTTTATTTTCTCCAGATTTCCTTTTTTCTTGAAGTGGTCAACTTCTACGTCCGCCGGATGGAGGATGCCAAACATAAGTACTATCCGACATACGAGGAGTTGAATCCCAACCCCAAGCTTCTGGCCAACCTCCTGGTTGAAAAGCTCTCAGGGAACGAGGATTACCTCACCCGTATCAGGGATTACAAGATCAGCTGGACCGAAGAGCAGGACAATGTCCGAAAGGTATTTCAACGGATCCGGGAGAGCAAAGAGCACCGGGATTACCTCTACTCGGGGGAAAACTCTTTCAGGGAGGATCAGGAATTCGTGGTCCGGATCATGAAAAAATATATCCTGCGCTCTCCTGAATTGCAATTCTTTTGTGAGGAGAGATCCATTCACTGGGTGGATGATTTTGACGTTGCCGCTGCTTTCGTCCTGAAGACCATCCGGCTGCTTTCCCCTGATTTCCCTTCCACAACTCCTCTCACCTCTGTTTTTGTCAGAGACCCGGAGGAGGATCCGAAGGAGGAGCACCGGTTTATTCTGGACCTTTTTCGTATGACCGTGATTCATAGTGAGGAGTTTGAACAGCTCATCAAGGGCCGGCTCAAAAACTGGGAGCTCGACCGGATTGCTCTCACAGATATCATTATCATCAAGATGGCGCTCGCAGAGTTACTCTTTTTTCCGACCATCCCTATCAAGGTAACACTGAATGAGTATATTGAGCTCACCAAGCATTTCAGCACGGTGAAGAGCAAGCTGTTCATTAACGGCATCCTGGATAAACTGGTCTCCGACCTGGCTGAGGAGGACCGGATTAAAAAGAGCGGACGCGGGTTGATCAACTAAATTTTCATTCGTTATACTAAAGAAAAAAGCTACACGTTTGTAAGAGATATTAACAGAGAACCTATCGTGTCAATGCTACTCAGAATACTTTTTCCCTCCATCCTTTTTCTGACTTTCCTTCGACCTGCTGCAGCACAGATCGGTGGGGATCATACCTATACTTTTCTGACACTGACCAATTCTGCCCGGATTGCAGGGGTGGGGGGCAATGCCATGACCGTACTGGATAACGATGTCACCCTCGCCCTGGCCAATCCCTCCCTGATCACACCGGAGATGCACAACCAGCTGGCATTGAGTTACGTGAACTATTTTACCGGGAACAATACCGGGTTTGCCATGTATTCCCGAACATTCAACAAAGCGGGAAGTTTTGTGGCGGCCATCCAGTTCAGTGATTACGGTAAAATCCAGGGTGCCGATGCATCCGGCAACAAAACCGGAATCATCAGTGCTTCCGAATATGCCCTCTCTGTCGGATGGGGCCGGATGCTGACTACCCATTTCTCCATCGGCGCCAATGTAAAACTCATCTACTCCCATCTTGATACCTATAGTTCGGTTGGGATCGCAGTGGATGTAGCCGGATCCTTTTTTACGAAGAATAAACTCTTTATGGCCTCCCTGATGGTCCGGAACATCGGATCCCAGATCGTACCCTACCGTGCAGGTGAATTCGAGCCACTCCCTTTTGAACTGCAGCTGGGTCTGTCGCAGGGACTGAAGCATCTGCCGCTCCGGTTCTACTTGTTGTTTACCAATCTCCAGAAATGGAACATGAGCTACACAGACCCCAACGATCCCAAAAACCAGGTAGATCCCTATACCGGTCAGATCAATGAGCGGAGCGGTATCGGCAAATTTGCCGATAATCTTATGCGCCATGTGGTGTTCGGGGGAGAGATCACCATCGCCAAGGTATTCTCAATCCGTCTCGGGTACAACTACCAGCGTCGTCAGGAGTTGAAGCTGTATGAACGGACCGGCCTGAGCGGATTCTGTTACGGGGTCGGATTCCGGATTAAAATGTTCAGTTTCAGTTATACCCACGCCACCTACCAGGCAGGCAGTCCCAACCCCAATTTCGTGACCATCGCCGTGAATTTGCAGGAGTTCTCCAAGAAGAAATAACCGGTTTTCGGACTGTTACAAATGACAGGAATGATCATGAAGTACGAATGACATGAATGATTTTGTATTTCCGTATTTCGTATTTCTGTACCCTGTGCCCTAAGCCCTGCGCTCTGAGCAATATTTCTTACCTTTGTCCCTCAATCCGATCCCCATGCACGTTACGATCGATCCCAACAGCGGCTTTTGTTTCGGGGTGGTGTATGCCATCCAGGTGGCGGAACGTGAACTGGCCGAAACAGGGAAGCTCTATTGCCTGGGAGACATCGTGCACAACAATATGGAAGTGTTTCGCCTCAAAGAGCTGGGCCTTATCATCATTGATCATACCGACTTGCTCCACCTGCATGATTGCAAGGTGATGATCCGGGCTCATGGAGAACCTCCCGAAACCTATGAGATTGCCCTCCGGAACAACATCCACCTGGTGGATGCCTCCTGTCCGATCGTGCTCAACCTTCAGCAGGAAGTGCGGTACGGCTTCGAAGATATGATGGAACGGAACGGTCAGATCGTGATCTATGGTAAAAAGGGACACGCTGAGGTAAACGGATTGATAGGACAAACCAATGGGATGGCCATCGTGATCGGTGACGAGAGTGACCTGGATCAGATAGATTTCGCCCGGTCTGTCCGGCTGTATTCTCAGACCACGAAGAGTGTCGAGGGATTCCGGAAGATCGTAGACGCTATTGAATCCCGGATGCAAAAGGTCTCTCCCGGGCAGGAGGTCGATTTTCAGTGGAGCGATTCAATTTGCAGGCAGGTGTCGAACCGGTCCAATCTGCTCCGGGAGTTTGCTTCCCGTTATGAGGTGATCATCTTCGTGAGCGGACTTAAAAGCTCCAACGGGATGGTGCTCTTCAAGGTGTGCAAGGATGTGAACCCGAACACCTACCTGGTTTCTGAGAGGCAGGAGTTGCAGCGTTCCTGGTTCAAAGGACATTCCACCGTCGGGGTATGCGGTGCTACCTCCACCCCGATGTGGCTGATGGAAGAGGTGGGAGAAGAGATCAGGAAAATGAGTGTGGCCCATGCATCTGCATAAGATCACCCTGCACAACTTCAAAAACTACCAGGAAGCGGAATTTACTTTTTCCGGCAAGATCAATTGTTTTGTGGGCAACAATGGAGTTGGGAAAACCAACCTGCTCGATGCCATCCATTACCTTTCGTTCTGTAAAAGCTACTTCAATCCCAGCGATGCACAGAACATACGCCACGATGCCGATTTCTTTGCCATCCATGGGAGCTATTACCGCCAAAACGACACCTCCGAGCAATTGCAATGCATCCAGAAACGGAATCAGCGAAAGAGGTTCCTTTACAACAAAAAAGAGTATGAACGGCTGGCCGACCACATCGGACGTTTTCCCCTGGTCATGGTGTCGCCGTCTGACCGGGACCTGATCAACGACGGCAGCGAGCTCCGCAGGCGGTACATCGACAGCGTGATCTCCCAGTTCGACAAACTTTACCTTGACGATCTGATCAATTACAATAAAGCGCTGTTTCAGCGGAATGTGCTGCTCAAATCGTTTGCCGAGCGGAGGACCTTCGATGCGGATACGCTTGAGATCTGGAGTACACAGATGATCGTGCTGGGTTCCAAACTTTTTCAGCGGCGGCGTGACTTTCTTAGAGAGTTTGCCCCGCTTTTTCAGCACTATTACCGTTTCATCAGCGGCAGCAAGGAGCAGGTGGATCTGATCTACCAGAGCCAGTTGCTCGATGGACCCTTCAGTGATCTGATGAACCAGGCGCTGGAACGCGACAGGGCTGCACTCTTTTCTACGACAGGGATCCATAAGGATGACCTGGAATTTCTCATGGACGGCTATCCGGTTAAGCGATACGGTTCCCAGGGACAACAGAAGTCCTTTGTGATTGCCATCAAGCTTGCCCAGTTTGAGTACACCCGGAAAATCAACGGATTTAAACCCATCCTGCTCCTGGACGACATCTTCGACAAACTGGATGACCACCGGGTCCAGCAACTGATCACGCTGGTCAGTGAGAACAGCTTCGGACAGGTCTTCATCACCGGGACACAGGAGGAACATATCCGGCAGATCTTTGAGCCCCTGGCCATCGAACACAGAATTTTCCGGATCAGCGGAGAGTAAGCCGGATTTGTGAATCTCATCCAAAAGAGTAATTTTGCTGAGAGGAAATTTGTGTCGTGAAAAACGCCAACGATTTTACCCTGAAAGAGGCCATCCGGGAGTTCCTGAGCACCTACCGCCTGGATGATAAACTGCTTGAGAAGCAGGTGATCCAGTCGTGGCCGGAGGTGATGGGAAAAATGATCAGTAACCACACGAAGGATCTCTACATCCGGAACAGGGTACTGTACGTCAAGGTTGACTCAGCCCCGTTGCGCAGTGAGCTGAGCTTTGCCCGTGAGAAGATCTGCAAAGCCATGAATAAGGCGGTGAAATCCGATGTCATCAATGATGTCGTTATCCGATAAAATCTCCGATTGATTAGATATTCGGTTTTCGAATTATTCGGAGATTATTTAATGGTGCACTTCAACATCAAAGTTTCCCCGATATATCCTTCCAGCAGGTCCCCGATCTTAACGGGTCCTACACCTGCGGGGGTGCCGGTGAAGATCAGGTCGCCTGTGCGAAGTGTGACAAACCGGGATGCATGAGAGATGATCTCGTCGAACGGGTAGATCATCAGAGAGGTATTGCCCTGCTGGACCTGTACCCCGTTGAGGCGAAGGCTGAAGGTGATGTTTTTCAGGTCAGGGAAATTGTCTTTAGGCAGGCATGGACTGACCGGGGCCGACTGGTCGAACCCTTTTGCGGTGAACCAGGGCAGACCCGCTTTCTTGGAACGATCCTGGATGTCGCGGGCGGTGAAATCGATACCCAGACCGATCTCGTTGTAGTAGCTGGAGGCGAACCGGGGCTGAATGTTTTTTCCCACCTTGCAGATCTTCAGTACCAGTTCCACCTCGTAGTGGATATCCTGCGAGAAATCGGGGTAATAGAAGGGCCTGTTCCGGATCAGCAGCGCTGTATCGGGTTTGATAAAAAATACCGGTTCGGCGGGGACCGTGTTGCCCAGCTCCTTGATATGGGCGTGGTAATTTCGGCCGATGCAAATGATTTTCATAGGATTCGGTTAAAAAAGTTCGAGTTTGACATCATCCTGGTTGAACCCACGGAGTTTAATTGCGGTCACCACCTTTTTGGTTGAAAGCGGAAACTCGCTTTTCATGATCCAGTCGTAATAGGAGGGTTCCTGCCTGAATATATCAGTCACCGGCTTCCCCTTGTGTTTCCCGAAGTTGAATATTTCCACCTGCCTGGCGTTGAATATGATGTGGCCAACCAGATCGACGTTTTTTGTCTGGTAGGAGAAATCACTCAGGGCTTTGATATCGTTGATCACCGGCGTCACCAGGTTCCCCTGCCGGTCTTTGATCTGCCGTTCCCGGTACCGGTCCAGCTGAGCTTTCAGGATCTCATAGGTAGCAATGGTATCCGCTTCAGCACTGTGGGCATTGGTCAGCTCCCTGTCGCAGTAAAATGTATAGGCTGCACCGAGATTCCTTGGCTCCATTTTGTGAAAAATATTCTGTACATCCACCAGGCGGCGCCCTGCCAGGTCAAAGTCAACCTCTGCCCGTAAAAACTCCTCCGCCAGCAGGGGAATATCAAAATGGTTGGAGTTGTATCCGGCCAGGTCACAGCCACTTAAAAAGGAGACCAGGTCGTGGGCAACCTCCCGGAATGTAAGGCAATCCTTCACATCTTCGTTGGTAATCCCGTGAATGGCTGTCGCCTCCCACGGGATCTCCATCTCCGGATTGATACGCAGGGTTTTAATTTTTGTGGTGTTATCGGGCTGGATACGCAGGATACAGAGTTCCACAATCCGGTCGGTTGCCACTTTGATGCCGGTTGTTTCCAGGTCGATAAAGGCCAGCGGCCGGGTCAGGTTTAGTTCCATATCATAGGGTTTGACCGGTTTTCAGCCACCGGGTCAGCGTGGCCTCTATTACAGCTTCACCAAGTCGGGGCAGAACAATATCGTATGTTGGCATAATTCGAAATTAGGATACAAAGGTACGACTTTTCTTAGCTGCGCCCGAGGTCCCGGAATCCCTTCAGGATGATGTTGACATCGTTGGTAATCTTGTAATCCCGGACATACAGCAGGTTGAGACGTGCGATTGCCTCTCCGGGTACCGGTTTCTCCCGGAATGCATCAAAGGGATTCAGGATTCCTTTCTTGATCTCCGGAAGACGGTGTGCTTCCGTTTCACTCAACTTGGAGTAACCTACCCAGGATCGGAGATTGAGGAGCACCAGGAAGATATTCCGGAACAGGCCAAATGGATTTCTGACCAGGGGAAAGACAACCGGGTAAAGGCCCAGTAGGGTGAAACTCGTCACTACATCCAGCAACCGCTTGTTACGGCGGTTAGCCATTTTGGTGATGGAATTGATGTCGATCACGTACAGATCGCCCGAGGTGTTGATCGAGTTGCTCCCGATGATGCTGAGGCTTTCGGGTGGAGCAATTTTATAATCTACCTGCTGGTCCTTCAGCTCCGACATCTGGTCCATAATCACCTGTGACGGGACATCCTTGGCACAGAAAATCACCTCATCGATGTTGTGGATCCAGATGATCTCCCGGATCTGGCCCAGATGACCGATGAAACCGTTGGAATTGCTGCGGTAAACCTGGTAGCTGACCAGCCCGATGAATCCCGGATTAATGATCGTTTTTTGCAGAAGTTCCGAAACCCGCTCTGCTTCCTCTTTCTCTCCGATAATGACAAACCGCTTGTTTTTATCCTCATTGATCTGAAACCCCTTCAGGTTGAGGATATGCAGGAAGAAGCGGGTAACCAGCATGGCGATGATACCCCAGATGGCCCCCAGGATGATGAGAGCCCGGGAAAACCGGTAGGATTCAGGCAACAAACTGTAGAGTACCAGGATGATAACGGTTCCCACCACCATACCCTGCATGATCTTCCGCAATCGGGTGGGTTTGTCGTACCCACCGCTGAGGTAGACGGTTACCAGCCAGAGCAGAATATATACCGGAACGGCCACAAAGGTGAAGAGCAAGGGATAATGGCCGCCCGACTGAAATATGAAATGTTTTTCCCAGTACTCTTTGATGAACCAGATCCCCCCGAAGATGAGTACCGCATCAAGGAATGGCAGAGCGATACGGGTCAGGAACCGGGTGATGATCGAAATGAATGCACGCAGGTAAATGGCGAAGTTGATCAGCATGGAGAAGAGCCGGGCATTCTTCCGCGAGAAATGCTTCCGGGCGAAAATGATCATGGCATTATAGAAGAGAAAAACGTAGTTGAGGCTGCTCTTTTTTGTGCTCTCCCCCTTGTAGTGGATGATCCGGGTGCCAGGGAAGTAGTAGTTCCTGTACCCTGCTTCCGTAATCCGGTAACTGAGATCAATGTCCTCCCCGTACATAAAAAATCCTTCATCGAGCAGACCGATTTTATCCAGAACGGCTTTCCGGAGCATCATAAAGGCGCCGGCCAGGATATCCACTTCATGGGTCTTGTCTTTGTCGAGGTACCCCAGGTGGTATTTGTTGAATAACCGGGATTTTGGAAACAGTGCCGAGAACCCGAACATTTTGTAAAACGCGACAGAAGGAGAGGGGAGGCCCCGTTTCGATTCCGGGAGGAATTTCCCTTTTCCATCGATCATCTTAACACCCAGCCCCCCGGCATCGGGATGCTGATCCATGAATGCCACACACTTCGTCAGGGTATCGTCCTCCAGGATCGTATCTGGATTGAGGATCAGGATATAGTCCCCTTCCGCTTTCCTGATCGCCTGGTTATTGGCCTTCGAGAATCCTTTATTGTCTTTGTTCTCAATGAGATGGACTTCGGGGAACTTCTCACGGATCATCCGTACCGATCCATCTACCGAGTTATTGTCCACCACAAAGATCTCGGCCGAGAGCCCGTTCACAGCCTTCTGGATCGAGCGGATACACTGCTCCAGGAAGTACTTGACATTGTAATTGACGATGATGACGGATAACTGCATGGCAACGAGCGGATCTGGTTGCAAAAATATTAAAAATACCCTTGATTGATTAAAAGGATGATCTCTTCAATCTGGCGGTCCTCTCCTTCCGGATCATATCCTGTTTTCAGGTCATAGCCAAACAGAGAGGCCAGGGTCTGCCAGATGAATGCGGAAAATTTCCCCCGGAGCTCCCTGACGATCTCAAAGGAAGAGTTTCCGGTCTGGCGGTAAATCAGCTTAATCAGGATCTTACCCTGGGAGAAGGTAAGGTCCCGGATCTCATCCCCAAACCGATCTTCCAGCTCCTGTTCTGCCTGTCGGGCATACTGTCTCCGCTCCTTATCTGTGGCGATGGTGTCCATTACCTTCCGGAATGCTTCCAGGTTCTCGCCGGCCAGTTTAGCGTACGGGTAGACCTTCTGGATGTTGTAGACCAACCGGCTGTAACGGACCCGCTGACGGTTACTCTTGAACTCATAGGGCGGGTATACATAGATCGACTTTACCTCCACGAAAGGAACCGTATCCCCGTCGATAATCCTTCCCGGTACTGTTTTGGGCAGTGAATCAGGCTCCTGGGCATGAAGACCGGGGAGGGTTGTAAAGAGTAGCGTGAAGAAGAGGGTAAAGTGTTTCATTCCCATTCAGAACGCCTGATGCTCCGGGTTTATTGTCAGGCCACACGCAACCGGGCCATGCTGCTTTTACGGTAGCTTTTCTCCACATAATTCAGCGTTACCCGCAACGATTTGGTAGCCTCCTGGGAGGGAAGTTCAAACATCTCGTCGGTCATGACCGCTTCCAGGATGGAACGCAATCCCCTGGCTCCCAGTTTGAATTCAATGGCTTTGTCGACGATGAAGTCCAGTGCATTCTTATCAAAACTGAGTTTGATATTATCCAGTTCAAACAGCTTGATGTACTGTCTGGTGAGTGAGTTTTTCGGTTCCACGAGAATCCTTTTCAGGGTAGCCCGGTCGAGGGCGTGCATGAAAGTAACGATCGGAAGCCGGCCCACCAGTTCGGGTATTAATCCGTAACTTTTCAGGTCGACCGGTGAAATATACTGCAGGATATTCTCTTTATCGATGGGTTCGCTCCGGGTGGACTTGAATCCGATGACATTGGTCTGAAGCCGGTTGGCGATCTTCTTTTCGATCCCGTCGAAAGCCCCTCCGGTGATGAACAGGATGTTCTGCGTATTGATCTGGATCATCTTTTGTTCAGGATGCTTCCTGCCTCCCTGGGGTGGGACATTCACGATGGCGCCCTCCAGCATCTTAAGCAGCGCCTGCTGCACCCCCTCTCCGGATACATCACGGGTGATGGAGGGGTTGTCGCTCTTCCGGGCGATCTTATCGATCTCGTCAATGAATACGATCCCCTGTTCGGCAGCGGCTACATTGTAATCGGCCACCTGGAGGAGCCTGGCCAGGATGCTCTCCACATCTTCCCCTACGTATCCGGCTTCGGTGAGGGCGGTAGCATCTGCAATGCAGAAGGGGACATTGAGCATCTTGGCGATCGTCCGGGCCAGCAATGTTTTTCCGGTCCCGGTCTCTCCCACAATGATAATATTGGCTTTTTCGATCTCCACATCATCGTCCTTTGCTTTCTTCTGATGGAAGATCCGCTTATAGTGATTGTATACGGCTACCGAGACAACCCGTTTGGCCTCCTCCTGGCCGATCACATACTGATCCAGGTAGGATTTGATCTCCGTTGGCTTCAGCAACTTGAAGTCGGGGACCGAACGGTTCTTATCGGCGGCCATCTCTTCATCCATGATCACCTTTGCCTGCTGGATGCAGTGATCGCAGATGTGGGCATTAAGCCCGGCAATCAGGATCTGGGTTTCCCGTCGTTCACGCCCGCAGAAAGAGCACCGTTCTTCGCTTTTTGCCGTTCGGATGGATTATTTTACAGCTTTTGATTTCACGAGGATCTCATCGATCATCCCGTAATCAAGGGCCTCCTGTGAGGTCATCCAGTAGTCGCGGTCGGCATCCTTGAGAATCTTGGGATAGGTTTGTCCGCTGTGGGTGGCGATGATCTCGTAAAGTTCTTTTTTCAGCTTCTGGATCTCCCGGGCAGTGATCTCAATATCGGAAGCCTGTCCCTGCGCAGATCCCATCGGCTGGTGAATCAGGATCCGGGAATGCCTGAGGGCTGTCCGCTTCCCTTTGACCCCCGAACAGAGCAGGATAGCTCCCATTGAGGCTGCCATACCGGTGCAGATGGTCGCAATATCGGGTGCGATGTACTGCATGGTATCATAGATACCCAGCCCGGCATAGACCGACCCGCCGGGGGTATTGAGGTAGATCTGAATATCCTTGCGGGCATCTACCGATTCCAGGAAGAGCAGCTGGGCCTGGATGATGTTGGCCACATAATCGTCGATCGGTACTCCCAGGAAAATGATGCGATCCATCATTAGCCGGGAGAAGACATCCATGGTGGCGATGTTCAATTGCCGCTCTTCGATAATAGTAGGGGATATGTAATTAGCTGTCAGTGCTTTATATTTCTCAAGGGCCAGGCTGTTGATCCCTTTGTGCCCGGTGGCGTATTTGGTGAAGTCGTCCATAGTTCGATTTACGATTGGTTAAACGTGAAAATGTGATGTTTTGTTACATTTCTTCGTGATCATGATCGTGCTTTTCCGACGCAAGCTTGATAAACTCCTCATTGGTGACCTCCACAGGTTTCAGGGTGACCTTCTCCCGGAAGAGCTGCATCAGTTTGGCATCGAAGAGCTGGTCGTTGATCTTCTGGACCTGCTCTTTGTTTTGCATAAAAGCATCCACGATGGTCTCGTACTTCCTGGCCATCTCGGGGTCGACGAACTCCTGTGAGACCTGGCGGAGCATGTAAGTACGGATGTATCCTCTGATCTCCTCCTCCTTGACGTGGATGTCGTACTCCTTGATCAGCCTGTTTTCAATCAGTTGCCATTTCATGGAGCGGGCGAAAGAGGAATAGTTTTTCCCGATATCTTCTTCCGTCATTTTGTTCTCTTCATGTTCGTAGAGCCACCGTTTCAAAAAGTCATCCGGAAGGTTCATTACGGTATCTTCCAGGAGGGATTTTGTGATCTCCTGGTAGAGCATCTTGTCGGTCTCCCCGGTGAAGCTGGCGGCAGCATCTTTCCGCACCCGTTCCCTGAAATCCTCCTCCGTGTCGATGGGTTCTCCGGGATAGACTTTGGCAAAAAACCCAGCATTCAGTTCTGCCGGTTCCACATGGGTGATCTCGGTTATACTGAGTGAAAAGGTAACATCGGGTTTGGACAACTTTTCAACCTGCAGCCCTAGTTGTTTGGCAGCCTCTTCATTTGAGCCGAACCAGTCAGCCGGCTTCAGAACCACCCATTCCCCTTTTTTCACAGTCTTCAACTTTTCAATCGCCTCCTTGCCGGTCACCTTGTCCAGGGAGAAGTAGGTTTTCTTAGGCTCAACATCTTCTACAGGTGTTCCGTCAGCTGCAAGTTCGATGACCTCGCCGGAGATCATATCCTCGTCGCCGGGCGACTCCGGATGGGTGTAATTTCCGTTTCGTTTTCTGACATCTTCAATGTACCCGTCAACCATTTTATCATCCACTTTGATGGCGTAGTTCTCCACCTCCAGTCCGGGGCCCAGGTTCAGGGTAAACTCCGGCGCCAGGCCAATATCAAAATAGAAGTCCAGGGTTTCGCCATCCTCAAACCGGGCTGGTTTGATCCTTTCCTTGTTAGGCAGTGGATTGCCGAGAACATCCAGCTTTTCTTCCGTCAGGTATCCTGAAAGCCGTTCGCTGAGGAGTTTGTTTATTTCATCGGCCATCACCGCTTTCCCGTACATCTTCTTCACCAGTCCGAACGGCACCTTCCCCGGCCGGAACCCCGGAATGTTCGCCTTCCGCTGATAATCCTTCAGATTTTTGGTAACTGTCTCCTGGTAATCGTCCGGGGTAATCTCCATTCTGATCGTGGCTGTCAGCTCCCCGGTGCTCTCTCGTGTGATGTTCATTATTTTATCGTGAATAGCGTGAATGGCGTGAATTTCGTGACCCGTGACCCGTAACTCGTGAATCGTGAATTGAGTTTATTTGTACAATACTGTGCAACACTGTGCAATAATGCGCAATTTTCTCCGTGCGGATGAAGGGACTCGAACCCCCACGCCCGAAGGCACAAGATCCTAAGCCTTGCGCGGCTACCAGTTACGCCACATCCGCGATTTCCCAAAACGGGATGCAAAGATACGGTTTTCCTGTGAAATATTTTGGAGGAAACGGACGTTAACATATCTAGAAAGATGCGTATGAAAGGAGGCAATGAAGGAATGCAGGAATGCAGGAATGCAGGAATTAAGGAATTAAGGAATGAAACGGATGCAACCATATAGAGGAACAATGGTTTTATGTACAGGGACATCACGGATTAAATTCGTTGCTTTGAGCCGCACATTAGCCATATCGCTCCTCCTGCTTATCGGTACCACCGCCGAGGTCCGGTCGCAGGAGATGCTCGGGGCTGTACTGGGCAACTATGCAGGAATCAATGCTATCCAGCTCAACCCGGCTTCGATGCATGGTTCCAGGCTGTGGCTGGATATCCAGCTGGCGGGGGCCGATATCTCCTTCCAGAACAACTATATGTACCTGTCGAAACAGGAGTTCATCTTCTGGGATCTGTTCAAACCCGGATTTATACTCCCTTCCCATAACGAAGAATACGGGACAGAGGTGCGGAACTTTTACCGGTACACGAATTCCAACCGCAAAAACATCTTTCTCAATTTACGAATCAACGGTCCGGGGGCGATGCTGATCTGGGAGGATCATGCTTTCGGAATCCATTCGGCTGTCCGTTCGGTCTCCTCCATCCGGAAGCTCCCGTTGGATGTAGCTAACTTTATGTATCTGGGGTTGAACTATAAACCACAGCAGAACATCAACTATACGACCAACAAACGGTTTGGCCTTGCCCAGATGTCCTGGTTCGAAGTGGGGCTGAGTTATGCCTGCAAGGTGTATGCCCGCGGCTTTGACCGCCTGGATGCCGGTCTGTCTGTTCGGAAGCTCTTCGGGCTGACGGGCTTATACGCAGTGGTTGACAATCTGGATTACGAGGTGCCCGACGATTCCACAATACAATTCAACAACCTGGATGCCAGATACGGTTTTTCTCTTCCGGTCGACTACAACACCAACGGCACCGGATCGTCGACCGACCCGCTGATCGCCGGCGGAGGATGGGGTTTTGACCTGGGCGTCACCTACACCCGGTTGACCCGGACTCACCAGAAGCAGTATTTCGATCGCCTCTGTGAGCAGAAATACGAGGACTATCTATACCGGATCGGACTGTCGCTGATTGATATCGGGGGGATCCGGTTTAAGCACCGGGCGCAGACCTATGCCATCGATAACCGCTCTTCCTACTGGGAAAACGTGACCCATCTTGATTTTGAGACCATCGACCATATGATGGATACCATCAGCTTCAAGTTTTATGGGGACCCTGATGCTGCTTCCCGGGATGATAAGTTTACCCTTTGGCTACCTTCCGCTTTCAGTGTGCAGTTCGACTACCATTACTACCAGAACTGGTATATTAATGCTTCCCTGATAGTTCCTTTTCAGTTCAGTAGGATCTCGGTTTCTCGGCCGGCTCTGCTGGCCGTCACCCCCCGGTATGAAATGCGCTGGTTTGGGGCCAGTCTGCCTCTTTCGCTTTATGACTGGTACCAGCCCCGCATCGGGCTATCGCTTCGCTTTTATATCCTGACTGTCGGAACAGAAAAACTGGGCTCTTACCTTGGGTTTAGCAATTTCAACGGATTGGACTTCTATTTCACGATCAAGATCCCTTTTGAAAAAGGCGTGTGCCGCCAGAAGACGTCGAAATCCTGTCCGGCCTATGAAACGTTCACCCCATTGTAACTAGAGCGTTTTTACATCCAGCGCATCCCGGAGGGCGTTGCCAATCAGCATAAAGGCGAGCACGAGCAGCATGATGGCAATTCCGGGGAGGATGGCCAGGTAGGCGTAATCGAGCACGATATACCCGTAATTTTCCTTGATCATCGATCCCCAGGATGGAACCGGGGGCTGAACCCCCATGCCGAGAAAGCTCAGTCCGGCTTCGATCAGGATCGCCGAAGCAAAATTGGCAGCTGAGATCACGACCACCACTCCCATGACATTGGGAAGCAGGTGGCGGGTAATGATCCGGAACGATGAAAAACCCAGCGCCCGGCCGGCTTCCACAAACTCCTTCTCCCGCAGACTGAGAATCTGTCCGCGTACCACCCGCGCCACCTCCACCCACATCGTCAACCCCACGGCTATGAAGACCTGCCAGAAACCCTTTCCCAGTGCAAAGGTGATGGCAATCACCAGCAGCAGGGTCGGGATGGACCATACGACGTTGATGAACCAGACGATCACATGGTCCATCCATCCCCGGAAGTAGCCTCCGATTGAGCCGATCAGGATGCCCAGTACCAGGGAGATAAAGACCGAGATGAATCCCACCGAGAGGCTGATGCGGGCTCCGATCACCAGCATGCTGAGGATATCCCGGCCGAACCGGTCGGTCCCCAGCCGGTAAGTACGGGCAACCTGTCTGGCTTCCGGATGCTGCGCCAAAAATGCATCCGGTACCTCCCGCAGATAGACCCCTTCCTTGTCATAGATATCAACGGTTCCATCCACGATGGGATAAGCCTGAGACCGGCTCTGCTGGCCCCAGATCATGCGATGAAAGAGATTGGTTCGCTTGACCGGAGGTTCTTTGGGAACCAGGATAAATGTTGCCGTATAGCCAGGTTTTTTCAGCCCCATCTCCAGACACTGATCGTTGGCAAAAGGAGTGGGATCAGGGGTGATCAGGTAGCCGAGCAGGGCGATCAGGAAAACGATCCCGATGAAGGTCAGCGAACCGAAGCCCAACTTATCCTTCCGGAATTTCTTCCAGGCCAGGGCGGAGAGGGAGGAAGACGAAACGTATGTTGTTTTGCGGAAAAGCACCGGCTAAAAATTCCAAAATACAAATGCCAAAATACAAATAAATTCCAAATTCCAAGTTCCAAATTCCAAACCAGTTATCCCGGATCATTGGAATTTGAATTTTGGAATTTTTTTTCTCGAAATGTATTACCTTTGCCCCCTCAAACGGTGGATGTAGCTCAGCCGGTTAGAGCATCAGATTGTGGTTCTGAGGGTCGTGGGTTCGAATCCCATCTTCCACCCGAAAAAAGCGATCGAAGAAATTCGATCGCTTTTTTTAGTTGGCAGTCTGCAGTCTGCAGTGCTGTTGGCAGTTGGCAGAAAAAATAAATCGTAAATCGTAAATCGAAAATCACCTCGACCCTTGACCCTCGATCCTTGAACCTGTTACTCCACTTTCCCCTGAAACTTCGCCCGGTACTCCTCCCACTTCTGGTCGGTAAAGGCATCTTCACCGAAAAAGTGAAGAATCGGTTCGAACTCTTTGGCAGGCTGGTAACCCGCCACAACGGTCAGAAGCTGGCTCTTTTCGTTCAGGAACACAAAGGAAGGATAGGACATCTGACCGCGAAGTAGCTCCACGGCAAGCTGATGGGATGAGCGGGGCTTCCCGGGATTGGGATTCACAAAGATGACGCTGTCGATCACCACCGTATCTCTCCGTTCGGCATTCATCTTCACGTTGTAGAAGTTGTTGTTCATGTATTCAATGATCTCGGGATGGGCAAAGGTGGTAGCGTCCATCCGCTTGCACCAGCCGCACCAGTCGGTGTACATATCGATGAAGATCTTTTTGGGTTTGGTTTTGTTCAGAGCGTAGGCCTCCTCGAAAGACATCCACTTGATCTTTGGGGTGGCGGGGGAAATGGAGGTGGTGGAAGTAGTGGCGGTGGTGGAGGTGGTGG
>QYQJ01000175.1 GCA_007280875.1 Bacteroidota bacterium | reverse complement strand
GAGAGGAGCCGACCAGTCTTACTGCATCCTGATGACCTCGGACAAATTGACTGCCGATGCCCGAAAGCGGATCCAGACCATGGTCCATACAAGCGACGGATTTCTGATTGCCGAGACCGACCTTCAGTTACGTGGTCCGGGCGACCTGGAAGGAACCCGGCAAAGCGGTATTCTGGACCTGAAGATTGCGGACATCGTAAAGGATGAGAAGGTGCTGAAATACAGCCGGAATCTGGCCTCCCGGATCATTGAGAAGGATCCGGGGCTGGAACTTCCCGAACACCAGCGACTGAACCATCATCTCCGGATGATTCATAAAACCGAGCATAACTGGGGACTCATCAGCTGATTTTACGGATTTTATCCCTAATTTTACCCCGTTTTAACCGAACCAATCCATGAAGATCTCTTACGACTGGCTGAAGCACTACCTCTCTGTTGACCTCTCTCCCGATGAAATTGCGGAGATGCTGACCGGGTGCGGACTGGAAGTGGAAGGTGTGGAACCTTGGGAAAGCATCCGGGGCGGACTCAAGGGGGTGGTGATCGGGGAGGTGATGGAGTGTGTGCCCCACCCAAATTCAGATCATCTCACCCTTACAAAGGTGTCGGTTGGTGGGACAACGGTGCTCCCGATCGTATGCGGGGCCCCGAATGTGTCCGCCGGACAGAAGGTGGCGGTTGCCACCGTGGGCACGAAGCTGTTTCAAGGGGACAGGGAGTTGGTTATTCAGAAGACAAAGCTTCGCGGTGAGGTTTCGGAAGGAATGATCTGCTCGGAAGATGAATTGGGATTAGGAGCTTCACATGAAGGAATCCTGGTACTGGATCCTTCCGCGATTCCCGGCACACCGGCAAAAGACTATTTTGAGGTGACCGAGGATGTGATCTATCAGATCGGGCTGACCCCCAACCGCAGCGATGCGGCTTCTCACCTGGGTGTTGCCCGTGACCTAGTGGCCGTTTACAATAATCTTGGCCGAGACAAGGTACGGGAAGAGAAGGACAGGGCCAGACTGATACTTCCTGATGTGACAGCGTTCAAAATAGACCGGAACCAACGCCGGATCGACGTCGTGGTGGAAGATACAGAAGGGAGCCCCCGCTATTCCGGCCTTACTATCACCGGCGTCAGGGTAGGGGAATCTCCTGCATGGCTGAAAAACAGATTGCTTTCGGTCGGATTGAGGCCGATCAACAACATCGTGGATTGTACCAATTTTATTCTGATGGAACTGGGCCAGCCTCTGCATGCATTTGATGCCGACAAGATTGAAGGAGGGAAGGTAATGGTGAAGAGATACCCGCAGGAAAGACCATTTATTACGCTTGACGAGGAGCCACGGACCCTCACCAACGACGATCTGATGATCTGTAGTGCCACCTCCCCGATGTGCATCGCGGGAGTTTTCGGCGGAGTGGAATCCGGCGTGACTGAAACCACCCGGGACCTCTTCCTGGAGAGCGCCTGTTTTAATCCGGTCTCGATCCGGAAAACAGCCCGGCATCATGGATTGCACACTGACGCATCGTTCCGGTTCGAACGGGGAACCGATATTGAACTCACCACGTATGCCCTGAAACGTGCCGCTTTGCTGATCAAAGAGCTGGCCGGCGGAGAAATTGCCTCCGACCTGGTGGATATCTACTCGCACCCCTGGAAACCGATGGGTGTACGATTGACCTACCGTAACCTCGATCGGTTGGTTGGACAGATGATCCCCAGGGAGGTGGTGAAAAGCATCTTGACCGATCTCGGTATCCGTATTGAAAAGGAAACCGCAGCTGCGTTGGAGCTCACCATCCCGGCATTCAAAGTGGATGTCACACGTGAAGCCGATGTAATTGAAGAGGTGTTACGCATCTACGGATACAATACCATAGGGATCCCATTGGAGGTGAAATCTTCTTTTTCTTCTGTTCCCGGATATGATCCCGACAAGATCCGGAATATCCTGTCTGACCTGCTGAGTTCAAACGGTTTCTATGAGGTCATGAACAACTCCCTGACCAGTTCCGAACTCTATGAAGGAAATCCGGTTTTTCCGGCGGAGAAGTGTGTGCGGATCCTTAATCCCGGCAGCCGGGATCTTGATGTCATGCGTCAGACATTACTTTACGGCGGGTTGGAATCCATTGTATACAACCTGAACCGGAAAGCCACTGATCTGCTCTTTTTTGAGATAGGTACAGTCTATTCCAAAGCTGAACCAGGGAGCAGCGATCCCTTGCCTGGATATCATGAAGAGCAGCGAATGGCTCTGTTTCTCACAGGCCGGAGGAGCGTGGAGAGCTGGGATACGGAAGAAACCGCGACGGATCTGTTCCAGCTAAAAGGACTACTTCAGGCACTGTTCACCAGGCTTTCAGTGGATCAGACCTGCCTACATATGAAACCGGTCGATGTACTTCACTTCTCAGCGGGTCTTACCTGTCAGACTGACAACGGGGAGGTACTGGTTACCATGGGATCGCTCCGGAAATCCCTCCTGGCTCATTTCAATATCAAGCAACCGGTTCTGTTCGCCGATCTGGATCTGGATCTGTTGCTGAGCCTGATTCCCCGCCAGCCGGCCAGGTGCCTGGAACTGCCAAAATTTCCGGTAGTCAGAAGAGACCTTGCCCTGCTGCTGGACCGTACCATCACTTTTGAACGGATCCGTCGGGTAGCCCATGATACTGGAGGGCGGATCCTCCGTCAGGTGGGTCTGTTCGATGTTTATGAAGGAGAACAGATTGAAACCGGTAAAAAGTCGTACGCAGTGAGTTTTCTCCTGGGAGATGATTTAAAAACCCTTACGGATCCTGAGATCGATCAGGTGATGGAACGGTTGGTCCAAGCGTTTACAACTAAGCTGGGGGCTGTCATCAGGTAAAAAATCGTATCTTTGCTGCCGGAATATCAATCGGTCCGGCACCTGTAATGGATATATTGGCGATTAAGCAACGATTTGGCATCATCGGCAGTTCTCCCCTGCTCGACCGGGCTATTGATATCGCCCGGCAGGTGGCACCCACCGACATCACCGTATTGATCTCCGGAGAAAGCGGAACAGGAAAGGAATTTTTTCCAAAAATCATTCATCAGTTAAGTGCACGGAAGCACGGCCCTTACATTGCTGTAAATTGCGGTGCAATCCCGGAAGGGACGATTGATTCCGAATTATTCGGTCATGAGAAAGGCTCCTTTACAGGAGCACATGAAGCCCGGAAAGGATATTTCGAAGTGGTCAACCACGGAACGATCTTTCTCGACGAAGTAGCTGAATTACCTCTTGCGACCCAGGTCCGTCTGCTCAGGGTGCTTGAAAGCGGTGAATTTATGCGGGTTGGATCCTCCAAGGTATTGAAGACCAACGTTCGTCTGGTCGGAGCCACCAACATCCACATACCTGATGCCATTGCCAGCGGAAAATTCCGCCAGGACCTCTATTACCGTCTGAATACGGTCCCTATTTACGTCCCCCCACTGCGCGACAGGAAAGAGGATATTCATCTCTTATTCCGTAAGTTCGCCAGTGATGCGGCTGAGAAATACAGGATGCCCTCCATCCAGCTGGACGAAGAGGCAGTCCATGTCCTGATCAATTACCGCTGGCCAGGGAATATCCGTCAGCTGAAAAACATCACCGAACAGATCTCCATCATTGAGAAGAACCGGGAGATCACGGCAGAAACACTCATGAAGTACCTGCCACATAGTCAGGTCAGCGAACTTCCGGTCCTTTACCAGGGAGAAGAGAAAGCAAAAATATCAGAGCGGGAGTTACTCTACAAAGTGCTGTTTGATATGAAGCGCGACGTGAACGACCTCAAGCAGCTGGTGATGAATCTGATCGAAAACAAAAGTATCGACGGGGCTATTGGTGAAAACAAGCATCTGCTTCAACGTCTTTACAAGGATTATCCTGCTACCACGGAGTCCGGCACACCGATCCTGGTCCAGCCGGCAGATTCGAGGTTTGATGAACCGGTAGTTGAAACCGAGGAGGTAAGTGAATCCCTGTCACTCGAAAAACAGGAGGAGGAGTTCATCCGGAAGGCGCTGAAGAAATATGACGGAAAACGGAAAGATGCCGCCCGTGAACTGGGAATTTCAGAACGAACCCTGTACCGGAAAATTAAAGAATACAACATCGAGGAATAATGACTCCCAGCACTACCGGAATTCACCGGAAACCTGTATTTGTGGCGCTCATACTGCTCGTGCCTCTGTTTTGGGTAGCCGGCTCCTGTTCGATGAAATACTCCTTTACCGGAGCTTCGATCTCTCCGGAGGTCAAAACCATTTCGATCGATTATTTCCAGAACAAGGCCTCGCTGGTGGTTCCGACCCTGAGCCGTAGTTTGACCGAGGCATTACAGAATTACTTCACTTCGCAGACGAACCTGATCCTGGTTAACCAGGCCGGTGATTTGCAGCTGGAAGGCGCCATTACGGGATATACGGTGCAGCCCCAGGCCATTTCCGGAAACGAACAGGCACAATTGAACAGGCTTACGATCACGGTGAGCGTTAAATTTACGAACAGGATTAACACAATGCAGAATTTTGAATCCAATTTCTCGCGTTATCAGGATTATCCCAGTTCACAAAACCTGGTCTCGGTTCAGGATGGTTTGATTCAGGAGATTAACGAGCAATTGGTACAGGATATATTCAACAAAGCGGTTGTAAACTGGTAACCAATGTCCCAACATAACCATGGATAGCAGGGAATTTCTAGCATATGTCAGCAATACGGCAGCTATTGACACGGAGAGCCTGAAGCAGGTAGAAGAGCTTCTGAAGAACTACCCGTTCTGCCAGACGGCACAATTGCTGTATGCGCTGAACCTCTATGCCGAAGAGCACCCGAACTACGCCATGCAGTTAAAACGGGCTGCCGCCTATGCCGCAGACCGGAGGCAACTCAAACGGCTCATTGACCGGTACCGCTTTTCACATCAAAAACCAGCCGTCGATCCCAAACCGGTTCTGAAGTCCACCGTAAAGACTGCGCCACCGCCCCCACCTTCTCCACCTCCACGACAGGATCCATCTCCACCACCCCCACT